>NZ_JAUBVE010000020.1:0-96109 GCF_036705715.1 Microcoleus sp. AT3-D2
CGCTTCTGTGATTTATTGCGTAAGCGTTGCTTGCCGTAGGCGTCGCATCTCTCTTTAAAAACTGTCCGGAGTATTGAGTCAGTAGTTATTGGTTATTAGTTATTAATTATTATTAAAAATACTGCTACATATAAATTAGAGGCAATCTTCGGCAGGGAAACGGCAATGCGGTTTCCCTACCTGTTATCTGTACTACAGTCAACAGTCAACAGTCAACAGTCAACCATTATCTAATTGACTGCCGCACATTTTACAAAATCTAGCATTAGCATCGTGTACAGACCAACCGCAACCTTTACAAACAGCTTCTCCGTGATTAGCACTTTTAACTAAGTGTTTAATCAAATCCCCCAATTGCCAAGGAATCAGAGCAATTCCCGTCAAAATCATCAAAATAGTCAGAAAACGACCTGATTCCGAAATCGGAGTAACATCGCCAAATCCCACCGTCGTCATCGTGACAACCGAGAAATAAACAGCATCCAAAAAAGTTCCAAAACTTTCGGGATTTGCCGGATGTTCGACTTGATAAATCAAACCAGAATAAACAAAAATTATTGCCAGCAAAGTAAACAAAATCCTAGCAAAAATAACCCCATCTTCGCTGCTGATGCGGAAAATAGAAATTTTTAGTTCTAGAAAGCGGATGAGTCTGAGAATTCTGAACCAGCGAAAAATTCGGATAAAACTAACGTTGACAAATCCCAGTAAAAATGGTAATATTGCCAGCAAATCTATAATTGAAAAAAAACTAAAAATAAATTTAACTCGATTTTCGGAACACCATAGTCGCAATAAATACTCAAACAAAAAAACAACTAAAAGTGCTGTATCGAGAGTTTGCAAATTAATTCTAACAGTTTCCGAAATCGGGTAAGTTTCGGCGATGAAGCTGGTCGAAGATAGGAGAATGAGTCCGGTAAGGGTTAAATTGACGGTTCTGCCAATTGGGGTTTCGATGTCTTCGAGATAAAATCCAATTTGCGATCGGGTTAACATAGATGAGATAATTAATACCATTTATGAGGTAAGGGAATTATCGCATATGAGTATCGAATTAACTAAGGGTGAAAGGTTCAATCTTTCTAAAGAAACTCCTAATTTCAGTAAAATTGCGATCGCCCTGGGTTGGCAAGTCAGCCAGACAGCACAAAACTGCGACATTGACGCATCTGTTTTTATGTTAGCGGCGGACGGCCGGATTCCTGATGAAAAGTATTTTGTATTTTACAACAATCTGACATCGCCGGACGGTGCGGTGCGACATTCGGGAGACAGCGCGATTGGCCAAATAGACGGAGATGATGAGACGGTTTATGTGGATTTGAGTAAAATCAATTCTGCTATTCAGGAAATTGTGTTTGTTGTGACTATTCACGAGGGACAGGAAAAGAATCAAAGTTTTAGTCAAGTTACAAATGCTTTTATCCGGCTTTACAACCGAGAAACTCTTAGCGAATTGGTTCGGTACAATTTAAATCAGATATTTTCCCAAGAAACGGCTTTAGAATTTGGACGCTTGTACAAGAAGAATGGCGAATGGAGGTTTCAGGCGGTAGGACAGGGATATAATGCTGGGTTGCAAAGTTTTGTAGACAAGTATTATGTTGAGAATGCGGTTGAGAAAAGCTCGAATGCTGGTGAGAAGCTTGATGATGCTGAGGTTGTGAGGCGGTTTAGCGATCGGGTGGATAAGCTATTGCGGGAAGAGGCGATCGAGGAGACACCGATTCCAGCATCTAGCGAAGCGGTAAAACAGCCGGCTGCTACTCCTGTAAATGCGGATACTGTGCAATCTGAGGAAGAGGCAAAAATTGATGATTCTGCACTAGAAAATCTGGAACCAGCGATCGGTGCTGAGGAATTTTGGAAACGGCATGAAGACGGAGAACGCGACTTTACAGGGATTAACCTAGCGGGAGTAAATCTGAGCGGAAAATTCCTGGTTGAGGTCAACCTGAGTAGCGCTAATCTAAGGGGTGCAGAACTCTCTCAAGCAAACTTATCTGTTGCTAACCTGACTGAGGCCAATTTATGTGATGCCAACCTTAACAAAGCGAATCTCAGCTCAGCACAATTAGGCAAAACACAATTCATAAATGCAAATTTAAGTGAAGTAAATTTGCTTCATGCAAACCTAAGTGAAGCTAATTTGAGTGGAGTAAATCTCAGCGATGTTAATTTGTCTCCTGGGACGAATTTTAGTAGATCCAATCTCAGTAAAGCTAACTTGACTGGGTTAAATTTGAGGAAAACACAATGGATGAATGCTGATTTGAGTAATGCAAACCTAAGTAATACTACCCTATTCGAGGCAAACCTTGAAGGGGCAAACCTTGAGGGAGCAAAACTTGAACAAGCGCTGTGCAACGCACAGACTATTTTCCCCACAGGATTTGACCCTGTTAAAGCAGGTGCTTACTTAATCGTTGCGGATGCTTCACTTTCCAACGTAAACCTAGCTGGTGTTGACTTAAATAGTTTCAACCTGAGTGGAGCTAACTTGAGCGGTGCAAACTTAACCAAAGCCAATTTGGAGGCCGCAAAACTGCTTCAGGCGAATCTTAGTGCAGCAAATTTGAGTCAAGCAAATCTGAATGGTGCTGACCTAACTACAGCAAACCTAAGTGAAGCTAACTTGAGTAAAGCAAACCTTCGAGGTGCAAAACTAGCTGTGGCCAACTTGAGTGGAGCAAATCTGAAACAGGCAAATTTAGAGTACGCTAACCTACTTGCGGCCGACCTGAGCCAAACCGATTTGAAAGATACAAAATTAGCCAATGCAAACTTAAGCGGTGCTAACCTGACAGGCGTAAATCTGGTGGGAGTAAAGCTTTACTCAGTAAAATTGAGTGGGGCCAATTTGACTGAGGCTAATCTCTGCGGCTCAAGTTTAGTGCAGGTAGATTTGAGTGGGGCAACACTTAGCTCAGCCGATTTGCGCGGTACAGATTTGAATTGTACAAACCTAGAAAAAGCCAACCTAAAGGGAGCGAACCTAAATGGGGCGGTAAATCTGGAAAAGGCAAAACTCGCAGGTGCAATTATGCCAGATGGCACAACTCACAAATAAATTCGATCGCCAATATTAAAAAGCAAGGTGGGCGATTTATTGGTGTGAATTTAACCCAAAGTCCGCCAGGGAATGAATTCCCTGGCTAATAGCAAAAGTCCTCTGAAGAGGACTAATGAGTTCTTCAGTCCTCGACCGAGGACTTTTGCTATGAGGCAGGGGTTTAAACCCCTGCCGGACTGAGGAAAATAGCGTTAAATTGACACCAATGGTGTGCATCGCCCTCCATACAAATAAAGTATGATGAGTGTAAAAGATCAAATACATAGATTTTCCATGAATGAATCGGACACAGAAATTATAAAATCTACCCTCAGATGGATGACCCAGTTTGTAGAGTTACCGCATCCAGTTTTCAGCGATTTACCGATTTGTCCCTTCACTAAAAAGGCACGCTTGGCAAATCAAATTTTATTCAAAATCGAGCGGTTTTCAGCGCAGACTGAGTTCGATCGCGATTCTGCCATAATGAAATCGATTTATGAATTTTACAATTCGGAATTTGAAATAATGCTAGTAATTAATCCAGAAAAAAATGCAATTAGTGCGCCACAAACTAAAGAATTGATAGACAAACTGAATGATCGGATTTCAGAGTTGGGCTTGCTGGCTTTTCACACTCATCCCGAAGAAGATTTTAATATTGACGGGCTTCATACTAGAAGGATGCCGTATCCGGGCTTCACCGTTCAAGTAAATTCTAAGCTGAAGCCCGCTTCCGATGCTTTAGAGAAAACTGAATATTACAAAAATTGGACGGCCGAACAACTAAAATATTTCGGGATTCCGAGAAATTGACGATCGCCCTTCGCCCCTTTCTCCCTGTCTTGCTTCGCGCCCTTGGCTACTTTCATCGCTTCAATCCTCCATGAGTTTGATGAGAGTTGTAAAAATACGATCGCACTCTGAAGAAGCCTTGCGAACCTTGTCAACATTCAACATTTCTAACAGCTTGGAAGCGTGCTGTATCTTTTGATATTCCCCTTTCGACTTTGTGTCGCGGCTAGCCGCTTTCAGACTTGGTTCTAACAAATCCTTTTCAATCGTCTCTACATTGATATTTTTAGGAATCGCATTTTCTTTAAATCCCTGCCCGTAAAATATTTTTAAAGTATCAATATCAGCCATCAACCAAGCTTCCATCGCTTGAACCATGAGATAGCAATGAGTCTCATCAACCCCAGGCGGCGAATCCCAGTTATCCCTCGACCTCAAATGCTCCCAAGGCGGCTGCTTTACAGGGGCTTCTGAGTCAACTAAAAGGATGATAAAAGCATTTGGGTGATCTGCCAAAGCATTCTTGAAATCCCTGAAAGCATTATTCCGGGAACCGCAAACAGTGATATTCCATTTGATTTTCTTGCTGCGGGCAACCTCCACAAGTTCTTTGAAAAAAAAGCTAAATCCTCCTCGAAGTAATTGCTTTGTATTCTTGCCATCGCCGCCGCCTTCGATGTAAATGCGAATCTCTTTTACCATCGGTTGCCCCCGATTTCTCCCATCCGCCAAAGGTCTCCCAAACTGTAATTCTCAAGCCATTTTTTCAGTCGTTCGGGATCGAGACGACTCAGGTGACTTCCTCTATCATCCCGATCGCATATTAACACTGACTCAGGACTCAGAGCCGACACTAAAGCATCGGAATGAGTTGTCACAATCAATTGTGTGCGCTGTGAAGCTTCGATCAACATTTCAGCAACAACAGGCAGAATGTCGGGATGCAACCCAATCTCCGGTTCTTCAATACAAATTAGGGGCGGGGGAGTTGGATCTAGAAGTAAAGCTATTAAGAATAAATAACGCAGCGTACCGTCTGATAAACGAGTTGCGGGTATTGGCTGAGTTAATCCTGTTTCGCGGATGAATATCTGGACAGTACCGCCATAAATCTTGATACTCAGTTCTTCGGCTGCATCGTAGAACAGTTGTAGTTTTTCAATAATTAGCCTACTTCCTAATTGATACTGTAAGTTATTTAAAACCAGTCCTAAGTTGCCACCATCTTCGAGGAGGGGATGTTCGGGCAAGTCAGTTTGCTGAGCTTTTCTAGATACTGAATCTCTCCCTGTCTGCCAGTTACGATATAAACCAATGTCTGCAAATTTATTTCCCAGATATGATAGTTCTGGATATAGTTCAGGATCTTTTCTTTGAGATAAAATAGATTGAGCGGGAATGATATCTTCTCGCCGCAGAGTCCGCAGCGTTCTTGGTTGCTGCTCGTTGTCCTGTATAACATTGATAACAGGGCGACCCCGATGGTTATAACGGTAATAGAAAAATGGCTGGCTTTCAGAACTATGGCGCGGTGCCATATCTTCTATAGCTTCGTCCACTACTTCAAGTCTCTGACCGACTGCGGTAAAACTAATTTGATAGCGCAGTGGCATCGTTCGTTCTGGGTAATCTAAAATAGCCTCAATTTTTGCTGTGGGAGTACCTTTTTCACCTTTCCACAGAAAATCGCTGATACCACCTCCTTGACGAATCGGAGCAAGTAAGTCGGTAGGTGTTGCCTTCAACACTCCCATCGCTTCAATTAAGTTAGACTTGCCGGATGCGTTAGTACCGATCAATACATTCAGGGGTTGCAGTTCAATTTTTTCCCCCTCACTTCCATAGGAAAGGAAGTTTTGTAGTTGCAGGGAGTGAATAAATCTCTTGCCTTCCACCTTGTCCTCCTATGCCAATTCTGAACTATAGCAATCCTAAGTGATTTTCTCTATCTGTAAAATCTGAAAGTCTTGCTATACAAGAAGTCTAGGAAGACAAGAGGGCGTTGTGTTGTGAGACTCAAATCGGATTGCTATATTATACTTTACGAAAGCTTTCGTTTTTAGTCTTGAATTAAGTAGGTCTCAAAACTACCGATTCCAAGTCTTTGCCTTGAAGTCGGAGGGGGAGTGAGATATCCCGATCGCTCCCACAACAGGCGACCGACTCTCCTGCAACGGTCTTTGACCCCTTACAATTAATTCAGCAAAAAATCTTTACACATAAGAACTCATGCAGCTCAAGTCAACAACCCGCCATATTCGCATATACACCGCCATCCTCGAAGATAATGAACTCGTACCCAGCAACGACCTTTTGACCCTCGACATTGACCCAGATAACGAACTTAACTGGAATGACGAGTCCGTCAAACAGGTACAGGCCAAATTCGACCAACTCGTAGACGCTTACGAGGGCGAAGACTTGACCGAGTACAACCTCCGCCGTATCGGTTCGGAGTTGGAACACTTGGTACGATCGTTCTTACAAAAAGGCCAAATCAGCTACAACCTCAACGGCCGCGCTGTCAACTACAGCATGGGATTGCCTCAAGTTGATGCCAAAGTTCACCTGTAAGGGCGATCGGGCGATCGGCATTTATGTCAACTTAAGATTGAAACCCATAATAAATGTCGCTTGTAGCTGAGTTTCGATCCCTCCTACTTCTCTTAATCAGGGGAGTAGGGGGGAAAAGAGGGTTCTGTTTCGTCTCTCGCTTTGGGGATTGATATCATTTCCGGTTACACCGGAATGATGTTCACTGTTGACTGTTCACGGCGTCAACAGTCAACTCGAATTTACTATTCCGATGCTAACGGATTTGATATGACGGGGATTTAGACTTGGATACAGAGGAAAGATGGAAATGGGAAGAATTGGGAAAATCTGCTTTTATTCTTCTTCCTGCTTGTTTGTGACTCCTGACTCCTGACTCCCGGCTTCTTCCTTCTTGCGACTTCGATCGGACTTCTCCCCCGCCTCCCCAGCATCAACCGGAGAACTTGGAACGCGATCGCGTTCCAAAAACTGTTTAACTGCTAATTGGCGGTTGGTCATAAACTGACCCCAAGCGCCGGGAAACAGCCCATCCAAGGTTTCCACCAGCGCCCAAACCTCAAGATTCATCACTTTGTAATAGAAACTGTGAGAATGTTGAATGCTAGTGAGTATTTCGTCTATTTCAACAGCAGGCGGCAGCTTCGGATCGGGCAAGTTCTTGGGAAAGGCGCTGGGTTCATGTGGGGGCATGGTTAAATACTCAACAGCTTGCAGAGGCCGGTCAGTCGATTTTAGATTTTAGATTTTAGATTGATTCCACAGATGAATCTGCGGGCTTGAACTAAATATCTAATTTTTTTTCTCTCCCCGACTCCTGTCGGGGGCTTGCATCCGTCAGTAGATTTTAGATTTTAGATTTTAGATTTTAGATTGACTCCACAGATGAATCTGGGGGCTTGTATCCGTCTTTGGGTAGGGTTAAATTTAACTTTACTTGCGAAAATCGGGAACAAGGCAAGGAACACCCTTGGCGAGAAAACCGACAATTGATATTTATTTATACCTGTCGGCTCAGGTGATTTCTACCTAGCTGCATCATACCATTAGAGTTAGTCTAAAATCTGAATTCCCTTGAGTGCTGCGATTTCTTCGGAAATTGCCGCTATCAGGAATATGCTGAAAACAGCGTGATTTCAAGCTCATGACGGGGGTGTCGCGCGATCGTCTAACCCTAAAAGCTCATAGCAAGATTCATCCGGCAGTCAACAAAATGGTAGACTATTTGTGTCAGTACAAGACATTAAAACCTACCCCTAGACTGGGGGAAAGTCAGATATCACTACGCACACAACAGTGGAAACGTGGTGAGCCCGGAAACCTGAAAAATCAGGATATTAGGACTGCGAAGTCTTAAGAATCTCCGTCTGTTGAGAAAGCGGGGGTGTCAAATAATCGCCACGTATCAACCTGTCGAGGTTCAATCGCTAAAATAGTTCAGATCAGCACGCTTGCCCCAAGGCGTCAGGAACCCTTATGCAAAACTCTGTGGCAAAACACTACTTATGGGCTTTAGGTGAAGGGATCAAAGGGTGTAAGCCAGGCGATCTGATCGCTGGTCGCTACTTGGTCAAGCGCGATCGACTTCTTGTCGATACTCAACCCGAACACTTGCCGGAACTGCCCGAAGAGATTCCGAGTGTTGTCACTCCTTATCTGAGACTGTTTGCCTATCAGTTGCACGTACCTCAAGTATACGGCCTGGTATCGTCGAAGATGAGCAAGCTTTCGGGAGATATCTGGCTACTGGAAAACGTGCCTATTTTGAAGGTGACGGAATCTTTAATGCCGGAATTGGCGGATTCCTGGAAAGGAGCCGCAGCGATGCGCCAGCTCAATTGGCTGTGGCAAATTGCTCAGTTGTGGCAGCCGTGTATCGCTCAGGGCGTAGCTTCGACGCTGCTGACTCCCGAACTGCTACGGGTGGAAGGGCAATTGGTGCGGTTTCTGGAATTGCAGCCCGATCGCAAACCGCCTCATTTGTCGCAGTTGGGCAAATTGTGGCAGCAGTGGCTCGAAGATGCTCACCCAACTATTGCCAATTTTTTGAGGCAACTTTGCCAGCAAATGGTTGCCGGTCAAGTGCGCCACGGCGAACAACTGATGGGCCAGTTGGATAAAGCTTTGGCAAAGTGCGGCCGATTTTACGATCGTCACGTTGAGATTGCCACGGGCACGGATGTAGGCAGATCCCGCGCTCACAACGAAGATGCTTGCTATCCGCCCAGCGGTACGCTGTTCGCAGGAAGCCCAGGTGCGGAAGCTTGCGCGATCGTCTGCGACGGTATCGGTGGACAAGACGGCGGCGAAGTCGCTTCGGAAGAAGCAATTGGTGTGCTGCGCGACAAGTTGCAGCAAATGCCCCTACATCAAGCTAATTGGGACCCGTTGAGCCTGACTTCCAAGCTGGAACGGGCGGCTTGTCTTGCTAATGACAAAATAGCCAGTCGCAACGACAGCGAACACCGCCAAGGCCGCCAGCGGATGGGAACTACGCTAGTTATGGGTTTAGCCCACATTCACGAGATCTATGTCGCCCACGTCGGAGACAGTCGGGCTTACTGGATTACCCGCACCGGCTGCTATCAACTTACTCTCGATGATAATGTGGCTTGCCGCGAGGTGCGTTTGGGCTACTCTCTCTACCGGGATGCTTTGGAACAAGTCGCCGCCGGAGCTCTGATTCAAGCTTTGGGGATTACTTCGTCCAACACTTTGCACCCGACTGTGCAGCGTTTTCCGGTGGATGAAGACTGCGTTTTGCTGCTGTGTTCCGACGGTTTGAGTGATAAAGACCGGGTTGAGGAATGTTGGGAAGCGGAGATTTTGCCAATTCTCGACGGTAGCATTAATTTGGCTAAGGCGCGCGATCGACTGATTGAGATTGCTAATACTAGAAACGGTCACGATAACGTCACTGTTGCTTTAATTCACTGTCAAGCTCATTTGAGGGAAGACGGCAATACTTTGACTGAACTGTCTGTCGCACCTTTAGATACGCCGATCGAACTAATTTCCGATAGCGAGGATATGCCAACGGATTTGACCGAAAGCACAAGCCTGGGCGAGGGGAATTCTCAAGGAAAAACGCTGTTTTTACCGCCGGAAAAAAGCAAAAGCCCATTTTCGCTGCTGCTGAAAATTTTATTTTTATTAGGGTTGGGGGGTGTATTTGCTTATTTTTTCATCCCTCCGGTGGGTCGCGCGATCGATACTGCCGGGGAGTCGATTTTTGGCAAAGGCGGTTTAATTAAAGCTGGAAGCAAGCCAGAAAAAACTGTTGAATCTGTAGCTTCTCCGGTCAAATCTTTAGAAACAGGCTCTTTTATAGAGATTAAAAGTTCTGGGGCTGGGGAATTGGGAAAAGAGGGCGATCGCTTGGATTTGCGAGGCGCAATCGGTGAGTTGACTGTCAAAGGGACAGTCCCAGCCGGCAGCGTTTTGCAGGTGACAAACAAACAGCTTACGCCTCAAGGCAATTGGCTGGAATTGAAAGTTTGTTCGATTCCTGGAATAGTGCGATCGAACTCTCCTAAACCCGAGTCAAATAAAGATTTTTCTACAGTTTCAAAACCGACATTGAATCCATCTCCCGCTGTGGCAACTCCCTCGCCTTCCCCGGCAGTTAAGCCAACAGTTGAAGTAGAAAGCGCCAAGCTGCAACCGGGGGAAATCGGATGGATTCAAGAACAAGCTGCTGTTTCTAAAGTAGTCTCTAACCTAGCCTTAAACCAAACTCAAAAGGGGAAATGTGTTGATGCGGACTCAAATCCCAATGCTAATTAAACTACTAATGCTTGAGTATGTTGAGCGAAATGGATAGAGTTTAGTATAAAGGAAAATGCAGATTCCTAAACAAAACTAATATTAACTGTTACAATGGCAGGCCAAGTATAGCAATCCTCGCATCATTTGTGTGTGTAATTATTGTAGGGGCAAACCCCCCGTGGTTGCCCCGCTTTGCCTGTGATCGGGGTAGGCAAAGAAAGGCACTACCCCTACATCTTTGTACGACTCCTGCAAGGACTGCTATAGCTGAAAAATTGCTAACCTAATTTGTTAGATACTTCTGCCAGTTTAGTCACCATTTGGGATACGGCTTTGTCAACTGCCGCACTCAAAAGTGAGTCTTCATTGCTGCTGCCAGAATTGCTGCTGATACCTCTGACTGAAATATTAGAATCGCTTTGATCGGCTTCTCCTACTGCTTTGGCAGTGGCAAGAATATCTCCCGAAGCTGTACCGATTAACCGCACATCTATTTGAACGGTAGCTTTGGTTTTTTGTGAACCGGCGCCGATTCCCATGAAACTGCCGCCGCCGGATTGTTTGTCGATATTAAACTTGGTAATGGTGCCGATGAGCACGGCGTCAACTCCTAACTCTTTGCCAATTTCGGCAGCGGTACCGGCATCCATCGCACCGCTGCGATTTTGCTGTTTGAGCACTTGTTCGAGTTTGCTGCGATCGACTACTGTATAAGTGCCATTGTTGACAAGTTCGTTGATTAGCAGTTCGCTGATGCCTTTGGCTGCGCCGACTCCCCTGTAGGAAGTGTAATAGCTGTTGGTGGGGCCGTAGTCGAAGTCCATGACGACGAGGCGCTTTTTGGCAGTGGCTTGGGCGAGTTGGGTTGCGGGTTGGGTGGTGGCTGGTGTGGCGATCGCATTGACTGAAACGCCTGCTAGCATTAGGGTAGCGAGGGAAATGCTGGTTAAGCGAGATATAGTGGTTGTTTTCATAAAGCTTTCCTCACAGTTGTTTTGTGCCGACTCTAGGATACTTTACGGAACAGTCCGATGTCAGGGTTGGGGGTGAGGATGTTGGAATTGGCGGGTTTTAGTGTTTTTTGACTTTCAACAGGCTTAATTTTTGTTAATTAACCGCAGAGGACGCAGAGGACACAGAGAAAGAGAGGAAGAGTTTAATCCTTTATAGGGATTTAGGGGTTTTTCTGCCAATAAATTTAATATCTCTGTACTTTAACTGTGGCCACAACCGCACAGCCATCCAATATTCCTCTTACGCCCCAGATTCGATAAAACCCATCAACCAATTAGCCATCGTCGCCCTGCGAGTCTGTCTGGGCCCGAATTCCCCAATTTTATAGCCTTTAAAGCCCAATTTTTCCTTCAGCAACTGCTTGTTTTCTGGAGGGGTCGATCGAGTCAATTTCACCGTCGCCGGCCTAGAATCGATAAAATCCGGCGGTTCCGGGTACTCTTGACGCCACTCGGCTGCAACACCTGCACTGTTCCACTTGCCAGCCTCGGCATCCCAGCGGTAGCCCAGATACTGCCAAACTAGCTGATTGACAACAGCATCGTCGATTTCTTCGTTGAGGATAGCCCAAATAGTTTCGTTATTCAGCGGTGGTAATTCAGACATGAGCGCGATCGAATCGGAAATAAAAAAAGTTTAACTCACATTAGATAACATTATCAGGAACGAGCTCTCCGGCCCGTTCCACAAAAAATCATAGGAATTTGTTTGTGGGGAGTAGGGGTTGGGCACGCGATCCCGCCCAAAATGCCACCCCAAAAAATTAATTATTCAAAATTCCGTCTTTCTCGGCCATAGACAGCATTAAGTCAATCACGCGGCTAGAATAACCCCACTCGTTGTCGTACCAGGAAACAACTTTGAAAAACTTAGAATTTAGTTCAATTCCCGCACCTGCATCAAAAATGCTCGATCGCGCGTCGCCCTTAAAATCTGTCGAAACAACTGCATCCTCAGTATATCCAAGAATGTTTTTGAGTTCGCCCTCTGAAGCTTTTTTCATTGCCTCGCAAATTTCTTGATAGCTAGTTTCCTTCGCCGTTTTGAAAGTAAGGTCAACTACAGACACGTCGGGAGTTGGCACGCGCAAAGCCATTCCCGTCAATTTTCCTTTCAATTCTGGCAACACCAAAGTAACAGCTTTTGCTGCACCGGTCGAAGATGGAATAATATTTTGAGCCGCACCGCGTCCTCCCCGCCAATCTTTTTGGCTAGGGCCGTCTACAGTTGGTTGAGTAGCTGTCATTGCGTGAACTGTCGTCATTAAACCTTCTTCCAAACCAAAGTTATCGTTGATAACTTTGGCAATTGGTGCTAAACAATTCGTCGTACAGCTAGCATTAGAAACAACCGTATCTTTTGCCGGGTCAAATTTGTGGTGGTTGACGCCTACTAGAAAAGTTGCAACTTTTTCCGGGTCTTTTGTCGGTGCTGAAAGTATTACTCGTTTTGCTCCTGCCGTCAAGTGTTTTGATGCGCCCTCAAAATCTGTAAACAATCCGGTAGATTCTACAACATAATCTGCGCCGGATTTACCCCAGGGCAATTCGGCAGGATTTCTAATCGCTGTACAGGGGATAAAATTTCCGTCAACGACAATCCCGTCTGGTTTGCTTTCAACTTCGCCGTCGTAAATGCCGTGGGTGGAGTCGTATTTGAAAAGATAAGCCAGGTTGTCTGGCGAAACTAAGTCGTTAATGCCGACAAATTCGATGTTGGGGTTTTTGATGCCGGCACGCATGACTAGCCGTCCGATGCGACCAAATCCGTTGATGCCAACTTTTAATGCAGCCATGTTTAAACTCCTATTGAAAATATCGTTAGTCGATCGGGCGTTAGCGAAGCCCGCCCCTACGGGGGCTACGCCAACGAAGAGGATCGCCTGTTGTGGCTTAGAATTTACCACGCTAACGGATTTCTGCAACTGATTCTTTTCTATCTCTTAAGAATTCTGAATTCTGCCCCGGCTGGGAAGAGCAATTAATCCTGAAACAACCGCTGACTAATGGCTAATGGCTGATGAGTATAAATTTGTAAAAGTGCTATAATAGACAGAAAATATTTTCAAAATTGCTTTTTTTTAATCAGGCTAAAGTAATAAGAAAAAACTTATCTAAAAGGCGAAACGGATTGGCATTCTCACCAGTGGCGATTGTCGGGGCTAAAGCCTAGGATGAAAGTCGCATATCCGCTCAAGGACACGGCATTGCCGTGTCCCTAAACATATGGCGTAGAATCTATGTGTAGCTCAAATTTTCCGAATTGGTATAATCACTAAGGACTAATGACTACCCGACGCACCTAGTAATTAGCAATTCCACCGCATCTGAAATAAAACACGACCCACCAAATTTATTGAGCACGGGTCTAATGTTTTCTGCAACTGCTGAAACTTGAGCTGGCGAACAAAAAGCAAGCACATAAATGTTATCCAGCGCCGTCATTGATGACTGGCGCGAAACGTGATCCCTGGTGCTTTTTCCCGCGACATCACGAATCACCGAATAACCGGGTACGCCAGCTTTGTCTAAACCGTCTAAAATCTTGCCGAGCTCCACTGAGTGGGCTATGATTTCTACTCTTTTGACTGACTCCATCATCTCACCTCCAAAACATATTGATTCCGTATAGATACAGGGGAATGCCTACAATGATATTAAATGGAAATGTCACTGCTAAGGCAGTTGAAATGTAAAGACTTGGGTTCGCTTCGGGAACAGTTAGGCGCATGGCTGCTGGTACTGCTATATAAGAAGCACTCGCGCACAATACGGCAAACAGCAAAGTGTCTCCTTGCGGCATTCCGATTAATTTGGCTATTAGCAAAGCAATTACTGCGTTGAGTATGGGAATTAGGATTGCAAAGCCGATTAGAAAAATTCCTGCTTCTTGCAAATCTTTAATTCTGCTAGCGGCAACCAGCCCCATGTCTAGCAAGAAAAAAGTCAGAACTCCGTAAAACAAGTCTTGAGTAAACGGACTCATAACTTCCCAACCGTGTTCTCCTGTCATTATGCCCATAATTAGGCTGCCAATCAGTAGAAAAACTGAACTGTTTAGGAATGCTTCTTGCAACACTTCTGGCCAAACTATTTCGCGTTTTCCTTCTTCCCCGCCAAATACACTGACTAGAATGAGACCGACTATAATGGCTGGGGATTCCATTAATGCTAGCGCGGCTACCATGTAACCGTCAAAGTCGATCCCCTGTGCTGTGAGGAATGAGGTTGCGGTGATAAATGTGACGGCGCTGATGGAACCGTAGGTGGCTGCGATCGCTGCGGCATTGTAAGAATCGAGTTTGATCCTCAGTATGAAAAAAGTATAAATTGGTACTAGCATTGACATCAGCATCGCTGCTAAAATTGTCAGGGCAACTTGCTGGTCAATGCCACTTTTGGACAGTTCGACGCCGCCTTTAAATCCGATCGCAAACAGCAGGTACAGCGAAAACAGTTTGGGGATGGGCGCTGGAATTTCTAAATCAGATTTGAGAAAAATTGCCAGCATTCCCATGAAAAAAGCCAATATGGGTGGATTTAAGATATTTGACGCGACTAAACTCAAATCCACGATCGTTCACTCCCATTTCTTGCGTTTTTAATATTACTTCCCCAGTAATTGTGGCACGAGAATGGATCAATAGACCGATCAAACTTTTGACACGAAAGCTCGATCGGGCTAAATACCGTCAAATACGGCAAAGGCGCACAGTACGCACCCTACAACGAAGGTATGCACTGGGCACCTGCAAGCTAAGTATTTTGGTTTAACTAAGCAACACCCAAATAAGACTCTAGGGCTTCGGAACCACCGATCAACTTGCCGTCGATAAATACTTGCGGCACAGTTGTAGCCCCAGTCATAGCCCGGAGCGATCGAGTTGTGATCTCCCGGCCCAAGACGATTTCTTCATAATCCAAGCCATTTTTACTCAGCAGTGCCTTAGCCTTAGCGCAGAAGGGACAGCCCATTTTTGTAAACAACGAAACTACCTTCGGCTTAGGTGCTGCGGAGTTGATGTAGTTGAGCATCGTCTCGGCATCGGACACTTTGAAAGGGTCGCCCGGTTCATCAGGCTCAATAAACATTTTTTCAACCACGCCATCTTTTACCAGCATCGAATAACGCCAAGACCGCTTGCCAAAGCCTAAATCTGTTTTGTCTACCAGCATTCCCATGCCTTCAGTAAATTCGCCGTTACCGTCGGGAATTAACGTCACATTGTCTGATTCTTGGTCTTTTGCCCACTCGTTCATCACAAAGGCGTCGTTGACAGAAATACAAACGATATCATCCACGCCGTTTTCCTTGAAAACTTTGGCCAATTCGTTGTAACCGGGGAGGTGCGTTGACGAACAAGTGGGAGTAAAAGCTCCCGGCAGCGAGAACACTGCTACGGTTTTGCCTGCAAATATATCATCCGTGGTGACATCGACCCACTCGTTGTCTTTGCGAGTGCGAAAGGTGACTTTGGGTACTCTTTGACCTTCGTGGTTCGTCAGCATGATTTTAAATTTTTGGGTACTTGGGTTCAATTCCTTTGCTTATTATAGCGTACTCATAACGAGTATGAGTTGTCAAGGGAGGAAAGTTTTTTTCTCGGACTTGGGCGCGCGCGCGAGCTCAGTTCATTGTCTTTGCGACGATAGGACGATAGTTTGAATCATAGTCCGAATCAATCTCGCGGCGCGCGCGAGCTCAGTTCATTGTCTTTGCGACAGCTAGCAGATTTAAAACTTGCTGTTTAAGTAGGTCGGCAATTCTGTCTCCAATCCTTTGCTGCTGCTAACGGGTGAGGATTTTTTACACATTCTGTCAACACATCGATATCAATTCCTGGCAGCAATTCGCTTTGTGTGATTAATTCATAACCGCAGTTTGACACGAATTCAACCGGAATTTCTTCTCGCAAATGGTAGATAGAAAATCGGTCATTTCGCCAGAACCAAACCTCTCGCACATTCAACCTTCTATAAAGTTCTAGTTTATTGATGCTGCCACTGGTAACAATCACTTCAATTACCAAATCTGGAAATTCTTTATCTGTGCCAATACAGTAAGCTTCATCCGGTTCCGTACCGCCACTTTTTTCCTCTTGTCGCAGAGTTGTAGACCCAAAAGGAAAATATTCGATGTCAGCTTCTACAAAATAAATAAGCAGCAGATCTCCAATGCGAGTTTTTCTACTTTCATGGCGGCGAGAAGGTGACATAATTTCCAAAACTCCATCTAAATAAGTAACTCGATATCCTGCCGCATCTCCAATCCGATTCAGCAGTGTCTCGTATTGTTCCCAGTTGGCGCTATCGGTAATGTAGCGATCTTCAGGATCTTGGCGTTGGAGTGCTTGTTCCTTAAGTAGCGTATCTAGCTCGATCGTCAGCATTGGTATTACCTCCTTACAAGTTGTTCTAATCTTAGCTCAACTTTATTCCCAATCAAACTGCCTCCCCAAATATTCCTCTAATTCCTGATTGTAAGGTCGGAAATAATCGCTCAACCTGTCGCGAACCGATTCATTTACCCGCTGATAAGAACCAGGATTAGCATTTTGGTACTTAGACAATTGATATTCCGGCAAATCTAAAAATTCTAAAACCTGTTGGACTATAGCCGCCGCATCTGCATAAAAATCTTCGCTTTTCAAAATTAACAACTGTTCTTGGGGAAAGAAAGTACGCCAGTTTTTAATAAATTCTATGTACCTACCGCGAGCTAAATAATTCCCCGGTTCCTCGCCGATGATGTATTCGGGATTTTGATTCAACCGTTCAATTTCATCGCTAATTACTCGATCGAGCGATCGCGCTTCCCAATTTAAGCCAGTCAAGCGGTAAAATTGAGAAATCGCCCGATCAACCGGATTTCGCAAAAGTACAATCAGTTTAGCCTCTGGAAACAGGCTGTAGAGCCGTGCCGGTGCTTCCCCACAGTCAAAATAGCTCGGGCTTGCTTCGCCAGTTACAAATTGCTCTCCCGAAGGCATTGGGGGAAAATGAGCCAAATACCAATCAATCCCTCTGTCAAAGTGCCACGAGAAAAAATCCATTTCCTTTTTAATCGGAGTCAAAATTTGCGGGTGTTGAGCTAAATAAGTATACAGAGAAGTCGTCCCGCACCGCTGAGAACCAATAATTATAAAGTTAGGAACTTTGACTGGTTTTAAGTTCCAATTTTGTAGAACAGGCAAGATGCCTGTATCTTCTTGTGGAACAGGTATCTTGCCTGTTCTCTTACTGATAATAGATGCCAAACTTTGTTTAAAACTGACAGTTCGATAAAAATCAATCGCCTCGGGAATTTTACCTTGCCTCGTCAAAGCTTCTCCCAAATTCAGATAAGGCCAAAAAGCCTCCGGTTTAGCTGCAACAACTTCGCGGCACAAGTTCTCAACTTCATCTAGCTTGTTTTGCCTAACAAAAACTTCCCACAAATTGTAATAAAACCACCAAGGAAGATCGGGATTTATTTCTATTGCTTGGAAAAATGCCGCCGCCGCTTCCTCCCAATATTTTTGGTGGCTCAAAACAGCACCTAAATTGTAATAAGACCAGCAATCATCTGGTTTTTGGACGACAGTTGCGCGAGATGAGGCTAATGCGCGATCCTCTTCGAGGGCTTCGCTAACGCACTTTTCTTGCTGTTGCAACAACTCCTCTAATTCTGCTGACAGTTCTGCACAACTCGGCATACTTGTCAAGAGCATTTTGTAAATAATAATTGCGCTTTTGGGGCGATCGTACTGTGCTAAATTCTTTCCTAACTGCAAATAAAACTCCCAATTTTCCGGTGTAATTTGCAATTGACATTCTTCTAACACTAACTTTAAATCAGACTCTGTTTGTCCTAGAGTGTATCCCAACTTTTCATAAATTCCCGGCAAATCTCCGTCAATTTCAATAGCTTTTAAATACGTAGCGATAGCTTCATCCCACAGTTTTATTTTAGTTAAAGCGTCGCCTAAATTGCAAAAAGACCAAGCAAAATCCGAGTTGAGTGAAATCTCGCAGCGGTAAGCAGCAGCAGCCTCTTCCCATTGCCGAAGTTTCAGCAAAGCATCGCCCAAATTGTGATAAGACCAGGAAAAATCTGGATTTAACTCAACAGCTTTTTTGTACGCAGCGACAGCTTCCTCCCATTTTTCAAGTTTCAGCAAAACATCGCCCAAACTGTGATAAGACCAAGAAAAATTAGGATTTAATTCAATAGCTTTTTTGTAAGCAGCAACAGCCTCATCAAACCGGCCGCTTTCTTGCAGGGAATTCCCCAAACTGTGGTAGTCATTATCCATGCAAAACTCCTGCCATAGCCAGTAATTTTTCCAGCGAGTTTAAATCCAACTGCATATCTTTATGTAAAGGTTTGATCGGAGTTCCATCATCAACCAAATCACCAATTAAATAGTAATGTTCCAAACCGCACAAATTGCTAATCATCCAATAACAATGCGGAACGTAAAGGGGAGAAAAAATCTCAATTACCTTAGTTCCCGGACTGCAAAAAACTAGATTTGTCAACCCCCCTCCGTGGGGTGCGACAACTACTTTAGCAGCAGCCAAACACGATGCTTGTTCCGCTATAGACATCGTTTCCAGCTTCACACTGCGGAACCCAAATTTTTCTAAGTATTGAAGTACCTCTTCATCGTTGACGATTCGCCGATAGGATGCTTTTTGGCGGCTGATATAAATTCGCTCTGAATAGTCTGTAGTGCGCGGCTGTTGTTCATTTAAAAATGTCTGTTTGAGAAATTCACACTTCCATTTTGAAACCGCCCCAGAGCCGTTATAAGATATTGACGGAACTATTAATTTATCGGCTTTAATATGTAAATTTCCGCCACTTTTTAAAAGTTTATTTTGAGAGATTCCTAAAGTATCTAAAGTATCTGCTTGATACGAATAATCACAGGCATTGATAACAAACTTATCTATAGTTTCTATCAATCCGCTCCGCTGTAAAAGGTCGAAGCGCGTAATCACATCAAACATCCAATGAAAATAAGCGGCTCCACCCCAGCGAGCAGATAAAAAAGCCACATTTCCATCGACGTGTTCAGCGGGAGTCAATTTGTCGGAAGTGATTACCAATTCAGAACAGCCCATTGAAATATCAGCAACAAGTTTATTGTTTGAAGTAATCACGGCGGTAGTCACAACATCTGCCCAAGCTCGTCCGTTTGGCAATACGGCAACAAAAGCTTTTCTGGAATGACTTTGATGTTCCCAAAATCTGCGGCTGCTGTCGATTGTTTTGGAATCAGATAAATTGATTTGACTCGCAGGATGGATGTCAATGCAGGTGAGGTGCGGATTGGATTCTGCTACAACGGTCAAATCTTCTGTAAACCCACAGTATTTTTCGAGAATACTTAAGGGTAAATTTTGATTACTGCATTTTGCCCGATCGCTCTCATCGACTTCTCCTTGTTGTTCCAGAGCATAACCTATATTATCGTATGCTTCAAACAAATCCGGTTTAATTTGCAGGGCTTGAACTAAATTAGTGATTGCAGGTTCCCACTGCTGTTTTGCAATTAAACTCAAACCCAATCCTTCGTAACACCAGCAGGATTTTGGATCGAGATTGATACCTTTTTCATAAATGGCGATCGCCCTTTCTAATTCCCCTTGATTCCGCAGTGCATCGCCCAACTTTTTGTACAGCCAACTATGCTCGGGTTCTAGCTCAATAGCACGACCAAAAGCCACTGCTGCTTCGGGCCAATTTTCTTGTGATTCCAGAACTTCCCCCAAAGCATTGTACAGCCAACAATCATTGGGATTTAATTCAATAGCTTTGCGGCAAGCCGCCGCCGCGTCCTCCCAATTTTCCAGTGCAACCAAAGCCTTACCTAATCTATCGTAAGACCAACAAAAACCGGGATTCATTTCAACTAATTTGCGGTAAGCAACAGCAGCTTCCTCCCACTCAGAAAGCTCCATCAGCACATCGCCTAAGTTGTTGTAAGTCCAACAAAAATTGGGATTTAACTCAATAGCTTTGCGGTAAGCAGCAGCGGCTTCGTCGTGTTCCTCAATTGCCTGTAAAGTCTCCCCCAAAAAGTGGTGAACCCAACTAAAATTAGGGTTGAGTGCGATCGCCCGTTGGTAAGCGGCCCGAGCTTCGCCAAACAGTTCTTTCTGTTGCAGAGCTTTACCCAACTTGTGGTAAGTTAAGTAGTTGCCAGACTTAATTTTAATAGCTGTTTGATAGCGGGCGCTCGCCTCATCAAAATAACCGGAATTCGCCGCAATATCCCCCAACTTTTCCCAACCCAGAGACAACAGAGTTTGCTCTTCGCCCAAACTTTGATTGCCGATTTTTTTGACAATCAGTTGATAGCCTTTGTGTACTACTTCTAACTGACTTCCAAACATCTCCAAAAAAACATCTATCCCAATTTTAGTATCTTGCTCCGGGCTGTCGGGAAACGTAAACTCGTAATCGTCAAAAATCATCAATCCCCCAACTTTCACCAACCTCCAAGATAACATCGCATCTTGCAGAGCACTGGTGGGTTTGTGACAGCCGTCAACGTAAGCAACATCGTAATATTCCGAACTCAAATTAATTAACAAATCTTGAGAGTAACCTTCTAATTCAATTACCCGATCTGCTGCTCCCGTTTTAACAATATTGCCCTTAAAATGTTGTTGAAAAAACAAATCAATACAAGTAATCTTTGCCGTCGGATGAGTTAAAATATTATCCAGCAGCCAGCAAGCCGACATTCCCTGAAAACTGCCGATTTCCACAACTTGAAAATCTGCAATTCCGGTAAATTCCTGCAAATGCCGTTTCCAAATAGGAATATTGTGGGTAAACCAATCTTGGGTAAATTGATAATCTTTCCCCGCACACTCAGCCCAACCCCTCAATTCGGCCGCTTTTTGGTGGCAAATAATTGCTTCTTCTAATTCCCCTAATTGGGGTAAAATATTTCCTAAATCGTTGTAAGGCTTAGAATTGCTCGGATCGATTTCAATTTGGTGGCGGTAAGTGGCAATTTGTGCGTATAACTCCTGTTGTTTCGCCCGAACATCATTCAGTTGGGCGACAACTTCCGCAGCATTGGGTTCAATTTGCAGTGCCATGCTATAAAATACGATCGCACCTTCCAACTGCTTCTGTTTCGCTAAACTATTGCCTAAATTTATATAAAACTCTGCTCCATCTAACTCAATTCCCAGCAAGTTGTGGTAAATTTTCCCGCTTGCAAGTACCTCTACACCTTGACAGTAAGTTTCGATTGTGCTGTCTAAACCCGATTCGCTGCGCTTTCGTAAAACATATCCCAACCTCTGATTGATGCCCGTTAAATTCGGCTCAATCTGAACCGCGTGCAAGTAAGCGCTAACAGCTTCATCCCAGGATTGTTCGCAGGTTAAAGCAATTCCCAAATTACAATAAAACCAAGGAATATTGGGATTTATTGCAATAGCTTTGCGGTAGCAACTAATAGCTTCGGGCCACAGTTGTTTTTGAGCCAAAGCTTCCCCTAAATAATTGTAGGCCCAGTAGGAATTATCATTAATTTCAAGAGCCTGACGGTAACATTTAATAGCTTCATCCAACTCGCGCTTCTGCACCAAAACATTGCCCAAACCAAGGTAAGCACGAGCGTAGTTGGGATTGAGTTCGAGGCTTTTGCGGTAACAGGCGATCGCCCGATTTAATTCTCCTCGCTCCGCCCAAGTTTTACCCAAACTGTGGTAAGATTCAAACGAATTTGGATTGATGGCAATGGCTTGTCGGTAATTGGCGATCGCCTCATCCCACCGTTTCTCCCCGACCAGCATTTCCCCCAAATTGTGATAAGCTGTTGCCAGTTGCGGGTTTAACTTAATTGCCCGCGAATAACATTCAAGAGCGCGATCGAACTTCCCCAATTCAACTAAACTATTTCCTAGAGTGACGTGCTCGTCAGCAGTTGCCCAATTCGGCTCGATATTAAAAGCTTGATACCAGCACTCTGCCGCCTCTTCTGGCTTCTCTAACTGCGTCCAAATTCTCGCCAACTGCCGATAAGCTGCAGCAAAATTAGGCGCTAGCGAAATCGCTTTTTCACAATTTGCGATCGCATTTTCCCACAGTTTTTCTTGAGAATACAAAATGCCGAGATTAGCATAAACTTCCGGCAAATTTGGATTGCGATCGATCGCCCTCTCATACCAATGCTTAGCTTGCTCGATTTCACCTCGAACCTGCATCACCTTTCCCAGCGTCTGACAAGCTGCCGCCAAATTCGGTTCAATTTTCAACGCTGACTCGCAAGCAGCAACTGCCTCATTCAACTTTCCTTCGGCTAAATAAACTTCTGCTTGCCGACTCAAATCAACCGCTGCCTTTTCCATCTTCTCAATCGAGGGCATAATTAAACTTTCTCCAGACACCAACTAACCCAAACCCACCACTTCAACCATCCTTTTCAGCGAACTCAAGTTCACTAAAATATCCTCAGTCAGCGAATTCTGATACATCAACTGTCTAATAGGATAGCATTCAAAAGCCTCGCCCGTTAAAAAGTAATGTTCCAACTGCAAATATTGACTGATTCCCCAGTAATAATGGCTGATATAGTGAGGCGACACCAACTCAATTACTTTAGTTTCCTGGCGACAAAAAATCGTATTTGTCAAGCCGCTGCCGTGGGCTGCAACTATTACCTCAGCGTGGTAAAAATGAGCAATTTGCTCTGCCAAAGACAAGGACTCAGGTAAAATAGAAACAAAGCCAAATTTCTCCAAAACCTCAACCACATCTTCCTCGTTCAAGACTCGTCGGTATCTTGCTTTGCTGCGGCTGATATAAATGCGTTTTGGATAGCTCGAACTAGGTACAATTCCCTTGAGAAACTCCCGCCTCAAAAAATCCATCGCCCACCCAGAAGGCCAGCCCAAATATCCCGCAAAAGACGGTACAATTAACTCGGTTGCTTGAATATGAGGCAAGCGATCGCTCTCCAAGACTTTCTCTTCGGGAATGCCCAGAATTCTTAGACTTTCCCGCTGAAATTGGTGCTGACAACTATTCACCAAAAACCAATCAATTTCCGCCCACTCCCTACCGCTGAGCCGCAGCAATTCTATCCTCGGCAAAACATCAACCATCCAGTGAAAATAGACATTTCCCGACAAACCCGAAAGCACCGCCACGCTGCCGTCAATTTGCTTTAAGCCTGGAAACGATTCTAACTGAAAAACGCTGTGTCTCCTCACATCATGCTTTTCGCATCCCGGCAAAAACCCCGGATAATCTCTCGACACATCAGCCAACAAATAATTGTCAGGAGTAATTACAGCGATCGCCTTGCAAATCAGCCAATAATTTTCCTGCGGCACAATCCAAACTCGCCCGTTGGGAATTGCAGCCACAAAAGTCTTGGGCGAGTCCACAGGTATTGGTTGCGAGTTGGACAAACGGCAAACTCCCCAACCCAAATGCACCGGATCGAACCACTTAGAAAGTCGCTGCAAACACAGCCCGCAAGTTAACCCGGCACAATCAGAATTTGCCAATTTGGAATTGGATCTCGCAAATTGGGAATTTGGAATATTTTCTGCACTTGCTTCTGGTGCAGATTCCCAAAATATTTCCACATAATTGTCAGCATCCAACTTAGCATTAACCAGCCAATCCCAACTCGCTAAATAAATACCGTCAGGAGGTTTTATAGAAGTGCTAGCAGGCAAGATAAAACTCTGTTTTTTCCATTGTTTCTGATCTCCATACCCGTGCAATTGCAACTCTAAAACTTTTTGATAATAATCGAGCGCCCGTTCCCAGCGCCCCTGTTTTTCCAGCAGTTGGGCCAACTCAAAATAAACCTGCGGTAAAGCAGGTTGAATCGTCAAAGCCATGCGGTAAACTGCAATTGCTGCACTGAACCGCTTTTGCTGGGCTAAGGAATTTCCCACCCGCCAGTAAATCTCTGCATTCTGTGGCTGAATTTGCAAAGCTTTTTGATAATAAGTGGCGGCAGATTCGTGTCCGCCGTACTCTGTTAAAGCATTTCCCAAATGCAAGTAAATTTCGGCTAAATTATCGCAAATTTCAGCAATTGGTAATTGGGCATTGGGCATTGGGCATTGGGCATTGGGAATAGCTTCTTTTTCTTCCTTCTTCCCTCTTCCTTCTTCCTTCTTCCTTCCAGTTAGTGCTGTGAGAAATCGATCGCACGCAGCGATCGCCCTTGACAATTCATCATCTTCTACCGCCGCAACTCTGCGCCTGTCTCCCAAGCGGCAGTAGGCTTCAACAAAATCAGGCTTCAGAGCTATTGCCCGCTCAAAATAAGGCATGGCTTCAGCAATTTTGCCCAAAACCATCAAAGAAAACCCGGCGTCTGTATAGCCCGAAATATAGTCGGAATTGATCTCGATCGCGCGATCGAAACAAGCAAGCGCCGCCGAATGTTCCCCGTGTAATTGCCACGCTTTCCCCAGATTGTAGTGAGCCAAAACCATGTCCGGCTCCAACTCAATAGCTGTTAGGTAAGATGCGATCGCCCGATCGGGATTTTTGTCCAGCAAGGCTTGACCCAAATTATTGTGCAGCGTCGCCCAATCCGGCTTAATCTCCATCGCCCGCTGGTAAACCTCGATCGCCTCAGCAGCCCGATCGTCCTTGAGCAAAATCACACCCAGATTGCTGTAAGCTTCCACGTAATCCGGCTTCAAAGCGATCGCCTGTCGGTAGGTATCCATTGCCGCTTCGAGCTGACTATTTTCATCTAAAACCACAGCCAGATTGTATAAAGCATCGACATAATCCGGTTTTTGGGCGATCGCATTTCGGTAACAGTCGATCGCCCCCAACAAATTACCCTGCTTGTGAAAAACATTTCCCAAGTTATAATGAACTTGGGCCCAATCAGGTTTCAAATCCAGAGCTTGTCGGTAGTGAAAAACCGCCTCATCCAGCCACGCATAGTCGCTGTAAAGTTGACCCAAATAAGCATGAGCCAGAAAAAACTGCGGCGAAATCTCCAAAGCTTGCACAAAAGCGTCTCTTGCCGCCGTCGGATCGCCTTGAGCTTCGAGGATTTCGCCTAAAGTCGTGTAAGCCGAGGGCGAAAACGGTTGAAGTTCGATCGCCTTTTTGCAAAACTCGATCGCCTCAGTTAACTTCCCCCGGTTCAAATAAATTTGGGCTTGCCGGATATATTCTTCAGTGCTCATTGCTAGCCAGCAGTTGCGGTTTCTTTACCGCTTCAGTAAAACTTAGAAATTCTAATTTAAAAACTTTGTATTTATATTTTGCCCGATCGGGCGATCAATTAATTTTATCAATAACTGTCGATCGATTTTTTGTAACTGCCCCTGGTTTAGTTCCTGCATTGAATATTTCAACCTCACCCCGCTTGTGGCAGAGTGAGGTTGAAATCCTTTAAAACTACCGGCTTTGTGAGAACAGCCCCCAATCTTATCCGGTGCCGCCCCACAACAGCCAGTTGTTTTAGAACAACTCGAAGTTGTTCGAGGTAATTGTCAGGCCAGGCTGCAACTGAGCAATAGTTAGCACTCCGTTGTTGCTGTTGAAGTACAACGTACCGTTTGATGGATCGTAGACCAACTTGTTCGTCGTGGCTGCTCCTGGAGTAGCTGCGTTGAAATTAGAAACGACGACAAACTCGCTCGCCTCGAACGTGCTGCCCAAACCAGCGAACACACCGCCCTGTTTCAAGCGGATCTTATCTTCGCCTGGGGTAAAGTCAGTGATCGTGTCTACGCCATAATCGCCACCGCTGGAGAAGAAGTAGAACGTATCGCTACCAGCACCGCCGGTCAGGACATCAGCGCCTCTGTCGCCAGAGATAAAGTCATTGCCAGAGCCACCATCGACAGTATCGTTGTCTTTACCGCCGAACAGGCTGTCGTTGCCGTCGCCACCGCTGACAATATCGTTGCCTCGGCCACCAAAGACTGTATCGCTGCCCGATCCGCCGAGTACGGTGTCGTTGCCGTTGTCGCCAGAAACCAAGTCATTGCCATCACCGCCGTCTACGAGGTCATCCCCTTTACCAGCAAAGATCCGGTCGTCGCCGCTGCCACCAGCGACCACATCCGCGCCGCTGCCTGCAAAGATATTATCGTTGCCGTCGCCGCCGCCGACAGTGTCATTTCCGCCTCCGGTAATAATCAGGTCGTCGCCACCGCCACCGGCTACGACATCTGCGCCCCCAAAAGTCAGGATAATATCGTTGTTGTCGCTGCCGTTCAACCTGTTGGCGCCAGTGATGCCGATAACGGTTGAGCCACCGCCACCACCACCACCTGGTAGTGAACTTGCTGGCTGTGTTGGATTAGTTACCTGTGTCATTTACACTCCTCCTAAAAGATCAATCATTTTTCTACAATACACTTTTCCCTCCAAAGGGATTCAATAAATGAAACCGGACATCGGTTGAGACCCTAATTGACCCGGCTGCTATAAGCTGTCATGTAATTTAAATTGTCAGCAGCGAGCCTCGGAGCGCGAGTTGAATCCTGTATTCGTTGAGCAGCAAATCTCGGTTGTTTCCTGCTTTTGACTCTCGACTCCACCACTGCCTCCTCTAACACGAAAATATTCCACTTAAACGTTTGCGAGTTTACCATAATGACCGTCGGTGTGGCTAGTCATTATTAAAACAATAGCCGGAAGATACACAGAGACCATTTTTAATGGGAGTATGCTCTCAAGATTGAGAACTTGCACCGGGTCCTTGGCACTGTCGATCGCCGGATAGTTCGATCGCCCGCAATGGGGCTGGAACTGAACTGCGATTTCTTTTAAGTACACTGTACTTGACCAGACTTTTGATTTTCGCCAATAGTTCCCCAGGAATCAAAATTTTTTAACTGACTTTGAAAGCAAGCCGGCGCACACTGGAGGCCGTATTTAATCAAAAGTGCGTCCCAACACAGTCCCGGACGGACTTTTGAGCCTCATCACCTTGATGTTTCCAGCCAAATCCCTCACGCTCAACGCAGGATTAGGGCTAAAAAACCCAGTTTTTCAACCCTAATCCGTCATTTCAACCATGAGCCGCATCCACCCGGACAATCAGACAATGCAGCGATCGTCTTTTTGTGAAGTTGGGATGAACGGTGAGCCGGTAAAGTTGTGACGGTACTGTCACTAGATTTTAGATTTAGTCCACAGATGAATCTGGGAACTGGGACTAGGATATAAAATTTGGAGCTGCTGGCGACTCCTGCCCCAGTTATGGGTTAGCCCAATTGTAGTTATGAATAATTTACCTGTTGATAATGCTGAAGCCATCAATTTTTTGATGGCATCTATCGAAGCCAATGTAAAATTCTTACCTCGATACTCGCCGGATTTATCTCCCATTGAGCTGTAGTGGGCAAAAATCAAAGCGATTTTGCCTTCTGAAGCATATCCACCTTCAAATGTTCTTGATGAAGCGATTACTAAAGCTATTAATGCTCTTACTGATGAAAATGCTTGGCTATCCTTTCATCACTCTGGTCTCTTTTGAGAAGAAATTAAATAGTTAATTTTTGCGGTACTTTCGATGGCTAATACCTGTGAGTGAAAATATTAAGTTTTTAGCAAAGACTTTTTTACTAATGGTTGTTAACTTCGAGCTGATCATTAACGATTAGCAAATTACCCGAAATTTTGTTCGGCATTCATTCAGAGAAAATCTCTACAATTTATTCCTACCGGTGTGCTTCAAGTTGCGCTGGTGACGCGTTGGAATTGCTCTGACTGTCGTACTTGTAGATGTGAACGTGAGAGTCACTCTCGAAAATATAATTGATGGAAGTAGCTGCATAGTATGCCAGCGCTAGCAGCGACAATAGATGAAGAACTCTATAAATTGGTTTCTCAGATACTTGGTTCATTTTGACTCCTACTTTTTATGCAAATAGCGAATTTGGTTACAGTGACGGCAGTTTTTTTTAGAAGTTCCCAAACATCTCGCACCTCTAAAAATTTAGCTAGCTCCTGTTATACACTCCTGATGCCCGATCGCCAAAAATAAGCCGTACTAGAGATTTGAAACAGTTTTTGTTGCCTATTTCATATTGCAGTCTTTGCCTTGAATTGTCTATCTAACTGCGGTAAGAGTTAGGCATTTTGCGCGCGAACGAACTCTACAATTTCCTGTTTATAGCTACTACGATTTGAAGAAAGGGAGCTGGAAAAGCTTAAAGGGCAAAGAGCCTAGCTGTTTTCCCACGCCTCGCCAGGATTTTCCCACCTTCGATTAATGGTACGTAGCCGCCGGTAGTATAAAAATTCTTAAGTTGGTCAGCGGCAGGCGAAAATATGTCTGAAGTTATATTTTTGCAAGCAAAAGGCAATGTTACATTAGATATTAATTTTGAGCTTGGTTGAGGTGGCAGATAATTTTTGAGTAAATAATTTTTGAGTTAAAAAATGTTGTGGTCGCTGTCCGATAATTTGAGTCTGACAATTTTGCCTGAATAATTTTGCCTGAATAATTTTGCCTGAATAATTTTGCCTGAATAATTTTGACTGAATAATTTTGACTGAACAATTTTGACTGAGCCGCACCATTAATTCACGATGTGACAGAATAACTTTTAGGAATCAGTCGATTGGATACTTCGGCGAGGGCGAGCGTCAATCTTGCTTAGTTGAACGATTTGAGATTTGAGATTGATTCCACAGATGAATCTAAGAGCTTGAACAAAAGCCTAAATTTTTGGGTGGCTAACAACTCCTGTCGGAAACTTGTATCCGTTTTTGGGCGGGTGCAAAAAGCAGAAGGCAGAATGTGATAGCGGTAAAAAAATACTGTTTTAGGATTCAGAATTTTTATTGGATTCTACCTTCTCGCTGATTTTTTTTACAAGGAAACAAGATAAATTACTCGCTGCCAGGAGCGATGCACGCCGAATAATTTAGGACGAGATAAGCGACTGTGTTGCAGCCAGTTACTTCCACAATTTATTATAATTCTTGCTCGCATTGAGCTGTTTTTACAACAGACTTTTTGCTGGTAATTTGCAAAAGGGATAGGGGCAGAACAACAGGCCAAAATAGAGGTCCCATTATTAAGGCTATCCAAGATATCACGTCTTTTTTAGATGTCGCAGTATCATTCAAAAAACTTTTGAACCAAACAAGAAAAACGATTAAGGCAATCGAAAAGTAGCTAATCATTATCATTTTTTTACCTGCCTGCCTATAGATGGGATAGAAGTATTTATAATTATTGTATCTCAGGCCGTGGCTCGCAGATCGCAACTTTATCCCCTGAGCTGCAAGCTGCAAGTGTCTAAAACCCAAAGTTTCACAGCTATCCAAGTCCATAGCCTGCGATGTTGAGCGGACTTACTCCCGCTGGGCGGCGGTATTGGGAACTTAAAGCCTTGCGTTCATGGCTTTTCGAGGTTTTGTCAAACCTTGAGGCTACCACCCCAATCATAGCTTACGCGATCGAGGTCTGTGGTTTTCTGTGATTTAACTCACGTATACTGGCAGACTTAGGTCACAAACGGAGCCAAGAACGATCACACAGCTTAGCCGACTGCAATCACCCTACTCTTTTGTCAAATGCTCGATATTATAATAGTCGAGTTCAACGAGATTTCATGCAAGCTCTGACTTTAAAATCTGATCTGGCGATCGCTGAACTGTTCTATCAAGTCACCAATTCCGGCAATCTGACTCGCACTCAAAGCCACGGATTGCGCGAACTCTGCCAAAGCGCTCTCAGCGAAGACGCCAGAGATGCAGTCAACCGCCTGCTGCACGCCATCCGCCGCGGATGGGTCAGGATTTCCGATTAGTCTCCTCTGACAAAAAGTTGAGATGAGTATTTCTACTTTCTCTCCTGTCAAGCTTTGCCAACAATAAGATTGAAGTGAGTAGGTCGCTCCATTAACCCTCTCCAGAAAAAATTGTAGTGCGATCGAAAAGCTCGACCCGGTTTCTTGAAGAAGCCGGGATTTTTGATTTGAAGCAGCCAGTCGATTTTAGATTTTAGATTTTAGATTTTAGATTTTAGATGAACTTCACAGATGAATCTGGGAACTTGAACTAAAGGTTAAAATTTTGGGTGGCTGGGGACTTCTATCGAAAACTTGTATCTGTCTTTGGGCGGGTCATTAAGTATATACACGGAAGAAAGACCATACCAAGAAACTAGGTAAATGTAGGTAAAAGCCGGCTTCTAAACACGCTAAAAGTTTTACGTTGAATTAAGCCGAGCGATTTCGCTAGCCGTGATTAGTAATCTCTTAATAGATAAATCTTAATTTATTTGTCACCGTTTCTTAACCAAAAGTAGAGATGTGGGAGTTACCAGAAGCTAGGAATCGGGGCGGGGTTTGTATTTCAAGTAGCAGGGCGATCGAGGAAATATCCGCTCCCCATGTCCCGCTGACACAAATCACTCATCAAGAGCTAATCGATCACATTTACTCCCGTAGTTGAATCACATAAATTTTGGAAAAATTAGTTAATACTGTCAAAAGTGAGTTCAAAATAAAACACATGATGAAAACCCAAACGCTGTTACCTCAATTTACGATTGCAGAGCTAGTCTTTCAGGTATATCACTCCGGTCTGCTGACTCCCACTCACCGACAACAGCTCAAAGCAGCCCTGTTAAATGACTGTCTTACCGAAGAAGATCAAACAGCCATCAACCGCTTGCTCCACGCCGTTCGCCGGGGCTGGCTGAAAGTTGTAGATTAAACTCGGTTCTAAATTTTTTGCCACTACTCTTTAAATGCACTGTCACTTGAAGGCAGAATTAAATCCCCTTAAAAAAATCAGGCATTAGCCTAAATGTAGGGTGCGCCACCAGCACCCTGCGGTTTTAACTTCTATTTTCTCAGCTTATTTAGTCAGAGATTGTGCCGTCAGGCATCATGGCCTCTCTTAGATTCGCTTCATCCAAATTTGTCCCGCGCAAAGAAGCTTGATGCAAGTTTGCTCCCCGGAGATTTGCTCCCTTAAGGGAAACTCCGCTCAAATCTGCTTGATGGAGATTTGCACAGCTCAAGTTAGCTCCGCTCAAATCGGCTCCCTTCAAATCAGCTTTTTCCAGATTTGCTTCCGTCAAATTAGCCCAACTCAGATTTGCTTGAGTTAGGTTCGCACGGCTGAGGTCAGCTTGTGTTAAGTTCGCATCGGTTAAATTTGCTTTGCTCAGGTTGATTCCGCAAAGCTTTACTTCTGTCAAGTTTGCACCTTGGAAGTTAGCGTTAACTGCATAAACTTGAATCAAAATTGCGCCCTGAAGGTTTGCATCTCTCATGTCTGCACCCCTGAGACTCGCCCCCGTTAAATCGGCCCCACTGAAGACGACACTCCGCAAGATGGCGCCGCTCAAGTTCGCTCCCACCGCCTCGCATTCGCCAAAATTAGCGGACATGAGGTTGGCTTGGGAGAGGTTGGCTTGACTGATATCTGCTTGATACAGATTAGCTCTGTAGAGGGTGAGACCGATCGAATTTGCACCTTTTAAATTAGCGTGACTCAGGTCAATATCGCGCAAATTTGTCCTTGACATATGGGCACCGCTCAGGTCTACTTTGTGAAAAACCCTTTCTCCGCCTGCATACCGTCTGAGAAGTTCATCTGCATCCATGTCATTTTCCCCAAAATAATTAATAATACCTTTGATATTTCAATAATATTAGGAATGAGTGACCTTTACGTTTCTTGGCCTGAGTACCATCGAAAAATTGAGGATTTGGCTGTAAAAATTGAGGAATCTCAGTGGAAATTCGATCGAATTGTCTGTCTGGCGAGAGGAGGGCTGCGGGTTGGAGATACTCTGTCACGGATTTTCGACAAACCTCTGGCAGTTTTAGCGGCCTCGTCCTATGGTGGGGCAGAGGGAAATGTCCGGGGTGCGATCGAGTTTGCCCGCGATTTGACAATGGTGGGCGATAATTTGGGCAGCCAGATTCTGCTGGTTGACGATTTGGTGGATTCGGGAATTAGTTTAGAACAAGGTATCGCTTGGCTGAAGAGTCGCTACGGCGAGGATATTCAGGAAATTCGGACTGCTGTAGTCTGGTACAAGGCTTGTTCTGTTGCAAAGCCGGATTATTATGTAGATTATTTGGCTGACAATCCTTGGATTCACCAACCTTTTGAAATGTACGAAAAGATGAGTGCGGCTGATTTGGCTGCGAAAGTTGGGAGTTAGTCTATAAAAGGCTAACATCTGGTCAACTTTTAACATGGTTTTGGCGATATTTTACACTTTTTGGTATAGTCAGTCCGGGGTTTCACCCCCTGTCTCATCGCTAAAGTCCTCTCAAAGAAAACTGAATATTTATTAAGGTTTGGCAGTCGGTTTCAAGCGACTTTAGCTATGAGACGGGGAATTAATTAATTCCCCGGCGGGCTTGTGGGTAAGTGCAAGTCTGCTGATACAATTAGCGAACCGAAAGAATACGATCGCCCAATTCCATACTATCTGCCAAAACTTCCTGCCGCGCCCACCTATCCGCCGCCAAAATATCGTCTAAAGCAGGGCTTTCACAGTTATCGGCTTGATGTTTGTCGCACGCCTTTTCAATCAACTTTGGAATATCCAAAAACTGAATCTTCTCCTGCAAAAATAGCGCTACTGCCTGTTCGTTTGCCGCATTCAGCACTGCAGGCATCGAACCGCCCGCACGTCCCGCCGCATAAGCCAACTGCATACAAGGATACTTTTCGTGGTCGGGTTCTCGGAAAGTCAAATCCCCAGCTTTTACCAAATCCAGCCGTTCCCAATCTGTATGAATTCGATCCGGCCAAGACAAAGCGTAAAGCAGCGGCAATCGCATATCCGGCCATCCCAATTGCGCCAAAACCGATGTATCTTGCAGCTCAATTAATGAGTGGATTATGCTCTGAGGATGGATGACAATATCAATGTCGTCATAATCCATCCCGAACAAGTAATGAGCCTCAATTACTTCTAATCCTTTATTCATCAAAGTAGCAGAATCGATCGTGATTTTCTGCCCCATCGACCAATTTGGATGTTTTAAAGCATCGGCTACTGTTACTCCTGCTAATTTGTCGATCGGTAAATCTCGAAAAGACCCGCCCGAAGCAGTGAGAATAATTCGTCGCAACCCGCCAACCATAACACCTTGCAGGCACTGAAAAATTGCTGAATGTTCCGAGTCAGCGGGCAATATTTTAACGCCATATTTTTCGATTAAGGGGTTGACAACCGGGCCCCCTGCGATTAATGTTTCTTTATTGGCTAAGGCGATATCTTTGCCTGCTTTGATAGCTGCAATTGTTGGCAGCAAACCGGCACAGCCAACTATGCCCGTGACGACGGCTTGAGCGTCACCGTATTGGGCAACTTCGACAACGCCTGACTCGCCAGCAAGTAAAATAGGTTGAGGGTCGATATCTGCGATCGCCTCCTTCAATTCCAGTAATTTATCTTCGTCGCAAACCGCGACAATTTCCGGTCGAAACTGGCGAATTTGCTGGGCCAGCAACGTTACATTTTGTCCGGCGGTTAACCCGACAATCCGAAATTGATCGGGGTATTGAGCTACAATATCCAGAGTCTGAGTGCCGATGGAGCCTGTGGAGCCGAGAAGAGTTATTGCTTTCACAATTTTTTAATGTTTTGTGGATTATTCTAATATTACGATTGCGGGGATAAAAATTAGTGGTTAACTATTGCGTGGAAAGCACATTCGATGGAATCATATTTTGAGTGACCGACAGCATCCAGGATACAAGCCCCCGGATTCATCCGTCCAGAAATAAAAAACCTGTATCCGATAAAGGAGCCCCCGAATTTATCCGTGGGGTCAATGCTTCAATTCTTTAATCTAAAATCTAAAATCTAAAATCGATTGACCACCTAGTGCCAGATTTCATGCAGAATAGGGAAAATTTTGCTGATGACCGTGAGGACATCAGTGTCTCGATCGCCGAAAATAGAGAGGAAGGTCGATCGCAGCTACCGTCGAGTTTGGTTTGGGCGATCGCTACTGCTGCGGCAATTTTCTTTTTGTGTAGCAGTTTACGGCACGCTTTATTCCAATCAACTGCTTTCGATTTGGGAATTTTTGACCAAGCAATTTACTTAATCAGCCAAAATCAAACGCCTTTTTCTTCTTTAATGGGGATTCATATTTTGGGCGATCACGCAGCGGTAATCTATTATCCGCTAGCTTGGCTGTACAAAATTTCCCCCGATGTGCATTGGCTGCTGTTTGTACAAGCAGTTGCATTATCCCTGGGGGCTTGGCCCACGTGGAGTTTAGCGCGTTTGGCAGGTTTAAATCAAGAACAATCCCGTGCGATCGCATTGATTTATTTGCTCTATCCGGTGGTATTTAACATCAATTTATTTGATTTTCACCCGGAAGTAATCGCTTTACCTGCACTTTTGGCAGCAATTTTGGCAGCGCGCTTAAATAAAATTGTGTGGTTTTGTACCGCTATTCTGTTAGTTTTGAGTTGCAAAGCGGTTTTGTCCCTAACCGTTGGTGCTATGGGCTTATGGCTGTTTTTTTGCGACAAAAAGCAACGGTACGGGGCGATCGCACTTTTGCTGGGTGCAGCTTGGTTTTTGATAGCTTCCCAGAAAATCATCCCCTTCTTTAGCGGCAGCGAAGTCGCTGGAGTCGGGCGCTACAGCTATTTAGGCAAATCCGTACTAGAAATTATCATCAATCTCATATTAAAACCACAGTTAGTATTAGGAAAAATCCTTTCTTTCGATACATTAAAATATTTATTTCTCCTCACCTTACCTGTAATTTGGCTGCTATTGCCATTTTCGGGAAAACTACGCCTACAATATTTAACAGCGCTAATTCCTGCTATCCCTACCCTTCTGATCAATATCCTCTCTGACTTGTCATTTCAACGCAGCTTAGCCTATCAGTATTCAGTCCCTGTAATTCCATTTTTATTTTTAGCAGTAATCTCGAAGGAAGAAACAAGGAACAGGGAAGAAATAAAAGGCAACAAGGAAGAGGAAAAAGCAAATAAGCAACATTTTTTAACATGGGTCAATCTGCCACAAGTTAAAAATTTCCGAATTTCTCAACTTTGGCAGGGAATTCAATTGCCGAGAATCATGATAATTTGGTCATTACTAATTTTCCTATGTGTGGGCGAATATAAAGATTTTTATCTGTACCTAAATAGACTAGATACCTGGCAAGCTACACGCGAAGCAGCCGCACAAGTTCAACCTCAAAGCAGTATTTTAACCGATAATAGACTTGCCCCTCACTTTGCCCATCGCCCAATAGTAAAATTGCTTTCACAAGTTTCGCCCCGAACAAATTTAGCTGAATTTCAATACATATTATTAAACCTGCGCCATCCCTGGCCTGATACTGAAAAAATTGGTGATACCTTAGCAAATCAACTTAAAAACTCTCCAGATTTTCACTTAACTTATCAAAAAAACCAAGTTCTGCTATTTAAACGAATCGCTGATTAAACCAATAAAATGCTAACTTTAAAATTCCTAAAATTTCATCCAATATTTTTAATGATTGTCGTGACAACGATAGTCTTATTTACCGCCAGCAGCGCGCGGCACGCTTTGTTTCAGTCAACTGTATTCGACTTAGCAATTTTTGATCAAGCAATTTATTTAATCTCCCAAAATCAAACGCCATTTTCCTCTTTGCTCGCCATAAATATTTTGGGCGATCACGCCTCTTTTATTTTCTATCCCCTAGCTTTACTTTACAAAATATATCCCGATGTTCACTGGCTTTTTTTAGTGCAAGCTGTTTCCCTAGCTTTAGGTGTTTGGCCGAGTTGGAGTTTGGCACGTCAAGCCGGATTAAAAAATAGCATTTCTTGGGCGATCGCCTGTATTTACCTCCTGTATCCATTAGTATTTAATGTCAATCTCTTCGACTTCCACCCAGAAGTAATTGCTTTACCAGCACTGCTAGCAGCAATCTTAGCCGCGAGGCTGAATAAAACCTTGTGGTTTTGTGCTGCTATTGTATTAGTTTTGAGCTGCAAAGCCGTGCTATCTTTAACTGTGGCTGCGATGGGTTTGTGGCTGTTGTGTTTTGACAAAAAACGCACTTGTGGGCTCATCGCTCTATTTCTAGGCGCGGGTTGGTTCCTGGTAGCTACTCAGGCAGTTATACCGTATTTTAATCAGGGAAGAGCACCCGCGGGAATCTGGCGATATCAATATTTGGGAAACTCGGTTTTTGAAATTGCTATTAATTTAATAGTGAAACCCAATCTAGTTTTAGAGCGTTTGTTTTCTCTAGAGACTTTGGAATATTTAGCCTTATTGCTATTACCTGTAATTTGGTGGCTGTCCCCGCGTCATCTGTCATCTTTAATTAGTGCTGTGCCGATTTTGGCGATAAATATTCTTTCCGCTAGCCCCGCTCAGCGGGATTTAATTCATCAATATTCTGTGCCGATATTGCCGTTTTTGTTGGTTGCCGTAATTTCCAGTTTAGCAGCTAGCAATCAGCAAAAGGGAAAGACAATATTTGATAGATTGCCACTTCCTAATTATCCATTGCCTAGAGTCATTGTAATTTGGTCATTGATTGCTTTCTTAGCTTTAGCGAAATACGGCTATTTTTGGACTATTTATTTAAATGGGTTCGACACTTTGCCCGCTACTAGAGAAGCAATTTCTCTTGTTGAAACCAAAGGCAGTGTTTTAACAACTGCTCAGATTGCTCCGCACTTAGCGCACCGCCCTGTAGTAAAATTTACTGAGGCTCACGCGCCGCCTGCAAATCTCGCAGAATTTGATTATGTATTGCTGAACCTCAGATATCCTGGCTGGATGAGCGATCGAGAATTTGTTAAAAACATAGTAACCAAACTAAAAAATACCCCTCAATTTCAACTAAAATATCAGCGAGACGACATATACCTATTTACTAAAAGTCATTAGTCAGCAGTCAACAGTCAACAGTCAACAGTCAACAGTCAACAAATTCGTGCTAATCCTCCACTTTCAAAGCCCTTCTTGCCAACTTCACGTAAGTTTTCACAGTTTCATAAGGCATTTCCAAATCACCAGCAATATCAAACAAAGATTCCCCCAATTCCCGGCGCGCCAAAATCGTCGCCCAAGTTTCAGCAATCTCAGCAGCGCGACTTCCGCCTGTACGCTTTCTCAGTGCCATAAACTTCTGTGTCAATTCATCTATTCGCGCCGCCAATACGCTTTGTATCGATACTTCAGGTAGCGCTTCTGTCAACCATTGTGCTCGCGTTTGTCCCAATCCAAAAGTTGTTTTGTGGCCAGTGCCGCAATAAGGGGCTAAGCGCCCCAAAGCATAAAATAATTGTACAAAATCAGGGCGATTGTGAGCCGATCGCCCTAGCCCAAATTCCACAGCCCCAGTGAATCCCGTTACCATGCCTTTTTTGCCCGCCGCTACCTTTTGCGACTCCAATTTGTGGCGGCTAATAATTGCATTTTCATCAATCCAATTCAAAAATTCTGCTTGGTCAAAATTTACCCCCGAAAAGTTATTCCAGCGGCGCAAATAGCTGTGAAAAACATTTTCGGGAACTGGCAAAGGGAAGTGATGCCCTTTGCTACGAAAGCTTGTAGGAGTCACAAAACTAAGTTTGATGGTGGGCGAAAATGGGAGTTCTGCTGTTAATAATTGCTGGTAAGTTGTGGGTTCAAGAGCAATATCCCAAGAGCGAATTAGTAGGGGAGAATTTCGCAAATCTATCTGTTCGGGCAAATTTTGCAGCCACTGACTCAGCCACTGCACTACTGGCTTTGAAAATCCTGTTACGTACCAGCGATAAATTCGATCGCCCAAAAGCTGAAATTCTTTGCCACCGGGAAGCAAATCACCTTCCAATCCCGAAATAGTAAAGGCTTTTTCGGACTGTTCATCGTGCAAAAGTTGCGATAAATCCGGGTCAGTTTGGTGTACTTGACCTAAAAACCAAGCGTGCAAACCTATAGCATACTGCGCGTACAGATAGCTAGCAGCGCCGGGAGTCAATTCAAACACTAATCCGACTAACTCGGTGTCATCCGGCCAAATCAGCCCAGACGGAAGAGATTTTCGATCGCCGGTGCCGGTGCGCTTCGGGGAAGTTGCCATCAGATGCCACTAACAGGGACAGGGCTGTGCTATCTTATCAGATTTTTATCCCCTTTGGGGGATAATTGTTGAGGGTCCTCAATCGCCCAAATCTTTTGGCTGCTTCAAAAACCGGGTCTGCAGCCAGTTTCCCGCACCCTCCGCGATAGACAAAAACCAGTAAAAAACCAACAACCTAAAACTCAATCTTTGTCAAGGTTTTCCTCCTTGTAAGTAAACAGAAACATACAAGTGTTTAAAACCACATTCTGCGCTACAATTGTTAAAAGCTCGTAGCATCCTCAACTCCGATCCTAAACTATGAACACAACAGAGAACACAACAGAAAAATCTAAACTCTCCAACGAAAAAACTTTGGAGGCGATGAAGAATTTCTCCGAAACCTACGCCAAGCGAACGGGAACTTACTTTTGTTCGGAGCCTTCCGTCACTGCTGTGGTGATAGAAGGACTAGCCAAACACAAGGATGAACTAGGTGCTCCCTTATGTCCTTGTCGGCATTACGAAGATAAAGAAGCCGAAGTAAAAGCCGCCTACTGGAACTGTCCCTGCATTCCCATGCGCGAGCGCAAAGAGTGTCACTGTATGTTATTTCTGACGCCAGATAACGATTTCGCTGGAACTAATCAGGAAATAGGAATGGATCAGATTCAAGCTGTCAGAGATACTATGTAATCGGTTAAGCAGGCGGTCGTGAAAGGGCAGTAGTTTTGAAAACAGGTCGTTATTTTTCCTATTTTTAAGGCTTAGCTATTTAAAAAAATCGATCGCCGCCTACTCAAACACACATCCGCCATCGAAAATCCCCAATCTCCAATCGAATGACAGAGGAAATCCCGCTCGAATTTTGGCAAGGTATCGAACAGTTTAACAGCCAAGAATTTTACGCTTGTCACGATACTTTAGAGGCTTTGTGGATGGAAGCCAGTGAGCCGGAAAAAAGGTTTTATCAGGGAATATTGCAAATTGCGGTCGCGCTTTATCACTTAGGAAATCAAAACTGGCGTGGTGCAGTAATCTTGCTGGGAGAAGGAATAAATCGGCTGAGTTATTATCAGCCGATTTATGCCGGAATTGCTGTTGAAGACTTGCTCGGACAAAGTGCTAAACTTTTGAGCGCTTTGCAACAAGCTGGCCCGGAGGAAGTAGCTAAATTTCAACAGTTGTTCGCAGGTACAGAAGTTGCAGGCTTGCAATTGCCGCGAATTATCAAAGTACCGAAAAGTTAAATAAAGGTTAAATAAATGTTTGTATTAGGGTGTGCAGTAGACTTTGCCTCTACACAGAGGAGGGCTGGCTTTGTTGCCCGCTGCACAAGTAGATTGATTTGCTGTGTAACGAGCATCTTGCCCGTTCCCCGTTAAGACAGTTGCAGCCACTCAGCAAAATAGCCAATTAAATTCGCTGTTGTCTTGCTAGGATAATTGGTTGAGACTATCGGGTCAATCGATCGACCTCACGGGAATCCTTCTGGCCGTTAAGATAAAATACCTAACTGGAGATAATGCCCTTCAGTAATTTCACAAATATTGAGGCTCCAAGCTTATGATGCCCTCCGCTAAACTACTCAATTCCAGAATATTCAAAGGATTATCGCTGCTGTTGCCCCTGACTCTGGCAGGCGCGATCGCCTCTCCCACCTATTCGCAAGCCGACGCGCCGCGTACCCTCAGCGTGCGATCGGACATTCAAGAAGCCGACTCCAAAACCGGCATCGTGACAGCCCGCGGCAACGTCCAAATCAACTATCCAGCCCGCCAAATACAAGCAACCGCAGCTCAAGCTCAATACTTCAGCCGCGAGCGCCGGATCATTCTCAGCGGAGATGTTTACGTATTGCAGCAGGGCAACAGCCTGCGCGGCGAGACCATAACATACCTCATCGACGAAGGGCGGTTTATTGCCCTGCCAGACAACCCAGGACAGGTAGAATCTGTTTATTTGGTTGCTCCGGAACAAGATGCGGCAGCCCAAAATGCAGTAGGCTCCCCACGTCCAACTACAGCCCCCCGGTAACAGTGGCTTGCAGCAGCGAAATTTCGCCTCAGCCAAAATATACTACTTGGGATAGATGCGAAATTTCGTCTTTATAAAACTCACCAACTTGAAAAGGTAAAATTTAAATTAGAGACTCGATCGCACAAAGCTGCAGTCTGAAATTTAGCTTGTAGAGGTTGCCGGGAGCGAAAATGAAAATTGTACTCGAAAATATTCACAAATCCTACGGAAAACGCAATGTAGTTAGTCGCGTCAACCTGTCGGTAGCCCAAGGAGAAATCGTAGGATTGCTAGGCCCAAACGGTGCCGGCAAAACCACAACATTTTACATAGCAACCGGATTAGAAAAACCAAATCAAGGCACCGTTTGGCTAAATGATTTAGACATCACTAAATTGGCAATGCACCAGCGAGCGCATTTGGGAATTGGCTATCTCGCTCAAGAAGCAAGCATTTTCCGAAACATGAGCGTGCGCGACAACATTTTGTTAGTCCTAGAACAAACTCAAGTGCCGCGCTGGGAATGGCGCGAGCGAGTCGATTTCCTATTGCAAGAATTTCGCTTAGAAAAAATAGCATCCAGTTTGGGAATTCAAATATCTGGGGGAGAAAGGCGGCGGACTGAACTAGCCAGAGCATTAGCTGCAGGGCGAGACGGGCCCATGTTCCTATTTTTAGACGAACCGTTTGCAGGCGTCGATCCAATCGCCGTAGACGAAATTCAAACCATTATTGCTAAACTGCGCGATCGCCAAATCGGCATCCTCATCACCGATCACAACGTCCGAGAAACCCTCGAAATTACCGATCGAGCCTACATCATGCGAGACGGCCAAATTTTAGCCTCCGGGGCTGAAGAAGAACTCTACAGCAACCCTTTAGTGCGACAGTATTACTTAGGTGACAACTTCGTGCGATAGTCTTTTGAAGGCATTCAGCAAACGGCAGAATTTTAGATTTTAGATTTTAGATTGAGGAGCAATCTGCGAGAAAGCGCCACTATGAAAATAGCAATATCCAATTCTTTGAATCCCATCAACTGGCTGCCGAGAATTTCAGTAATGGACTGGTACATTACCAAAGAACTAATCGGCCCATTTTTATTTGGCGTCGGACTCTTTACATCCGTCGCCGTCACAGTTGGAGCTTTATTTGAATTAGTCCGCAGAGTAGCAGAATCCGGCCTCCCCTACGGCGCAGCCATAGAAATTTTTCTCCTGCAAATTCCTTACTTCGTAGTATTGGCTTTCCCCATGTCAATGCTGCTAGCAACCTTAATGGCCTACAGCCGAATGTCCAGCGACAGCGAACTCATCGCCCTCCGCAGTTGCGGAGTTAGCGTTTACCGATTGATACTGCCTGCAGTGATAATGAGTTTAATTGTTGCCGGCTTCACCTTTGCTTTGCAAGAGTTAGTCGTACCCGCCGCTAGCTACAGAGCTACTGTCACTTTAGACAGAGCCCTGAAGCGAGAAAAACCGATATTTCAAGATAGAAATATTATCTACACAGAATTTCGCAAACCAGAAAAAGGCGGCGACGAAATCCTCGCCCGCTTTTTTTATGCAGAACAATTTGACGGCCAGCAAATGAAAGGTTTAACAATTATCGATCGCTCCACCCCTGGCCTCAATCAAATCGTTTCTTCAGAATCAGCTACTTGGAATCCCTCAGAAAATACCTGGGATTTTTTCAACGGAACCGCTTATATAGTTGCCCCTGATGGCTCTTACCGCAATATAGTTAGGTTTCAACACCAGCAATTGCAACTCCCCCGCACACCCTTAGATTTAGCTGCCAGAGCGCGGGATTTTAAGGAAATGAACATTGCCCAAGCCTTAGAGCGTTTGGATATCCTTAAAAACAGCGGCGACGAACCGCAAATTCGCAAATTAAAGGTGCGAATTCAAGAAAAATATGCTTTTCCTTTCGTGTGCATGGTATTTGGTTTAGTGGGAGCCGCTTTGGGAACTCAACCGCGCCGCTCCGGCCGAGGAACGAGTTTTGGTATTAGCGTAGTTGTGATTTTTACTTACTACGTATTTTCTTTCATCACCAGTTCTATGGGCGTGAAAGCTGTTTTGACTCCGATTCTTTCGGCTTGGCTGCCGATCGTGTTTGGCTTGGGAATCGGGGGATTGTTGTTGGCGCGGGCCGCCGCTAGGTAAGTTTTACCACTAACATTGGGAATGGCGAATTCGGAACTTGTACTGCCATTAGACTGCCTTCGGCTCCCTTCCCTTCGGTTACGCGAACCCTTCAACTAAGCTGAGGAGAACCGAAGTCGAAGGAAATGAATCGCGTAGCCTAAGTATTGGGAATTGATAATATCCTTTTCGTGACCGAACTTCCTTGATTTAAGGATTAGCAAAAGTATTGATTTCGCCGCCACCAATGTAGCGTCCTGGAGCCAGGGAGCGGGGTGTAGCAAAAGTTTGAGGTTGAAAGGGCTGTACGCCCTGATTGGTATTTTGGGGAACAACTCCAAAGTTAGGCTGGTTCGGCGGCAAATTAAGCTGACTCGGTGGAGGTGTTTGAAATTGAGAATTCGCTGAATTGGGAGAGAATTCAGGGCTAATTATCTTGCTTCCCCCGATCGCACTTGGAAAGGGAGATGCACCGACATTTGGAAGTAGAGGTGTTGGCGAAGGTATGGCTACTGGAAGTGCCACAGGTTGAACTTCAGGTGCGAAGCCTGAGCCAGATAAATTAGTTTGGTAGGGATTTTTCGGCAAAGCCACCGTTGCAGCCCCTGCATTAATTTCGGGGAGGCTGGGTACTCTGGAATTTAACCCAGCAAATGATTCAGGGACTTTAGCTGTCGGTTTTAAGAATTCTTGAGATTCCTTGCTCACAGTATTTGTCGGAACCACAATTGGGGGAAGTGCTGTGGGAACATTCACAGGATTTGCTCCACTTTGAGCAGTAGCGGTCGTTGGGAGCAAATTTGTCGCATTTCCTGCAGCCGGATCGGAAGCCGGTCGATCGAGCAATGTAGCCGATTCTGCTGTTTTCTCACCCGAAGCCGCCGTTGCCGAAGTGTTAGCAACGACGTATTTTTTCATAGCTGCTTGCAGCGGACTCAAAGGCAGAGAATTTTCGTTTTGTTTACCGGAATTAGCATCACTCGACGCCTGCGATAAAGTTGCTGTCGCTGTAGCCCCAGACTCAGGCTTGATCGTTTTTATCTCGGAAGTCAGTCTCCCACTGCCAGATAAACTCAACGCTGATGTTGCGTTTGAACTTGGCAAACTGGAATTTTGGGGGTTATTGTTTCCGGCCTCGACAGCAGGATTTGCTAAATTTGGCAAGGGGACCAATCCGCTGCTTCCTACCCGCTTGGAGGCTGAAGATGGCTGAGGATTTTCTAAGTCCCGATCTCGAAGTTCCTCGAATAAACCTTTGCTTTTTACTACTGATGAATTTAACAAGTTCAGTTCAGAAGCAGTAGAGCCCTTAAACTGATTGACTAGCACTGGTGAGCTGTCGATTTCAGCCGCAATGGCAGTATCTTCAGCAGATAGTCCCGATAGCGAAGCTGGAGTGTTTGAGGCTGGTTCTTCTTCGCCATCTATACTCAACCTTTCTGGATTTACAGAGACCTCCCAGATAAATAACCCCCCTGCACAGAGCACGGCTAACGGAGCCCAAACCGCAGGTTGCGTCCAGTGGCGCAACCGCGCTATTAGATAGCGGACTGATGTAGGAAATCGCTTAAAAATTGACATAGTTTTGCTTCCTTCCGAGCGTGCGGATTTAAAACTATTTTTCCTAGTCTACCACATCAATCTTGATTATTTTTGCTATGCCGGGTAAGTGCGATCAAGAGCATCTCGGTTTGGCTTTTACTGTCGGTGTGCGATCGTCAGGCTGGCTATATTTATAGACTTTGCTGTGCGGGACGGATCGGAGTCCCAAAAAACGCTTTTTACTTTCTGCAGAGATGCTCGGAGTACGATCGAACTTTTGATTGAAAGTTGCGAAAGCTCAATGCAACAGGTGAAAATCCATAAAGCACTGGTAGAAATATGTCTTGCTTTCCTTAAATCCAGGGGCATAAGATGATAAAATTTTATGGGATGCTGTACCCGGCCTGCCGGGTCTGTCAGCCGATCGACCTCAAACCAAAATGTCAAGGTAAAATTGGCAATTGGTGAGAACAACACCCAAGTAAAGTTGAGAGGAAATCAATGAAAAAAGTAGTTGAAGTATTAGCAAATCGGGAACAACTAATAGATCGATCGCTGGAGATTGTGCTGTCGAAAATCTCAGAAGCCATAGCCGAACGCGGACTTTGTACGATCGCCGCAGCGGGCGGAAGCACACCAGAACCGCTCTACAGAGCGATAGCAGCCCAAGACCTGCCTTGGGATAAAATTCACGTTTTCTGGGGGGACGAACGCTACGTTCCCGCAGAACACCCAGACAGCAATCAAAAAATGGCGCGCCTCGCGTGGCTCGATCGAGTGAATATCCCCGCCAGCAACATCCACCCCATGCCCACAGGCGCCGGCGACCCCGCAGCCGACGCGGAGGCGCACCAAACCGAATTGCAGCAGTTCTTCAAAGTATCCGAGGGCGAGTTTCCTGCCTTCGACATCATTTTATTGGGCATAGGAGACGACGCCCACACAGCCTCTCTATTTCCCGGCACAGCAGCCTTGGAAGTCCGCGACGCCCTAGTAACTGTCGGCAACAAAGACGGTCAACCCCGCATTACCTTTACAGTCCCCTTAATCAACCGCGCCCGGTGCGTCATATTCATGGTCGCAGGAGCCAGCAAACAACCCGCCCTAGCTCAAATTTTTGCCCCCGCAGCCGACGAAATGACCTATCCAGCCAGACTCGTTCAACCAGAAGGCGAACTTTGGTGGCTGCTCGATGCGGCGGCTGGCGAAACAGTAAAATAGCCGACAGAGCCGCAAGCGTGCCAACACAGTCAGGATTATCACTAACTCAATCTTGCCCATCACAGCTAACGTCACGGCGTCAGCTCAGTTGCTAGTATTAGAAGCAATATAAGAATTGTGGCGGTTAAAGTTAAAATTTGACCATATACACGAGTATTTTTGTCAGGAACCTCAGCCTAAAGGCATGAGGCTTGAAAGAGAAATCTAACAAGCCATTCTGACCAGCCTAAGTCTTAACTGACTACGTTTTGTGAGTCACGACACCCTGGGATACGAAGCTAGTCCCTTGCTCTGTCGCTAGTGGTTAAAAAGTTCTAAGGTCACTGGAACAGTGCTGCTAGCCTAACAAGCTCCCTAAACATTGGCGAAGCTAACTTTACCCCAGAAATGGGAGATTGAGGACAACCATATCCTCACGGGGGGGCAACCATACCCCCTACCCCGCAAGGGGATTCAATTCAATGTAAAGCCGTCCTGTAAGGACGGGGTTTCAGAGCCAACGACTTTTGATGAGGCTGATTTAAAAATCTGGCCGATAGCAAGGAGAAATCGATGATTGTCTGTCCCAATTGCAATCACCAGAACCCCGACGGGGCCAGCCAGTGTGAGGCTTGCTACACGCCTTTACCTGTTACCGCAAGTTGCTCGAACTGCGGTGCAGCAGTTCAGACAGATGCAGCATTTTGCGGTCAGTGTGGCTTTAACTTGCGTCCGGGTTCCATAGTTCCAGAAGTTGAGGTGACAGTACCGTCCCCCTCGCCTGTAGGCCCCACAGTGGTATCGTCACCGGCGCCGGATTTAGTGCCACCCGAACCCCTGATGGCAATGGAACCTCTAGTTACCCTGAATAAGGGGCTCAACTTGGAAAAAACTCCCGCCAGCATTCCGACGATTCCAGATCCCCCGCCTTCGCCCTCGGTTCCTGTTACAACTGAATCGGTGGCAACACCAGTAAATATCTCTCCTCCGGTTCCGGGCCCACAGCCTGCAGGTGTAGCTAAAACTCAACTGCAACAGCAGTCGGCCCGCCTGCTACACGTTCAGACAAATACGCCGATGGAATTGCCTCACAGTCTGTCTGTGGTTCACATAGGCAAGCCAAATGACTTAGTACCGCCGGATATTGATGTTTCGGGATTTGCTAATTCTGAGATAGTTTCTCGGGTACACGCAAATCTCCGGGTGGAGGGAGATGCTTGCTACCTAGAAGATGTAGGCAGTTCCAACGGCACTTACGTCAACAATACTCCGCTACCCAAGGGAAACCGCCACCGGTTGCGACCGGGAGACCGCATCTCTCTGGGCAAAGGAGACCTGGTTACGTTTTTATTTCAAATCTCTTAGAGCGAGTTTGGATTGGGCGATCGAAAGTCTAAAATCTAAAATCGCATCTTGAGGCGCTCTACCAAAACTCAATGCTGCCAATGTGATTAAGCTGACCTTGCTACATCCACTCCAGTCTATACCCGTCCGCAGTTGGATCTTTGAAGACGAGCAGGTCGTGCGGATCGGGCGCTCGACCGAAAACCACGTCGTTCTTTTTAGCGCTGTGGTTTCTCGTCGCCACATCGAATTGCGGCGCAGCGGCATAACTTGGGAACTGATCAATTTAGGTACCAACGGCACTTACCTCGATGGTAAGCCGATCGCTAAGGTTCCCATTGTGGACGGTCTGATCGTTCACTTGGCTCGCTCAGGTCCGAAAATTCAAATCAACGTAGGCCCGAATCAGTCCTCAGTCCAGTTAGGACAAATTAGCGTCAAGCCCAGGGAGGCTAAGGAAATTAACGCTCCCTCGGGCGGCGTGCACATTAGCACGATTCCTGTTCCCGACCAAAAAGAAGTTGGCACTTCCAGGGAAGAGGAGGAGTTAACCGAGGCAGATAATAATCGCCATTATTCGGAAGAAGAATATTAAATCGGCTTCTTTGGACGATCGACATTTTTCAAAGGCGGCACTCAGGAGTTTATTTATGAGTACATCACCACAGATTGTTAGGCGCAGCGAACTGCAGGGCCGCCGCACCATCGACCGCAGAACGGCGGAAGAGGTCGGCAGGGTAGATCGGGTTTGGCTCGATGCTCACTCCCAGCGGGCGATCGGCTTTACTTGCAAGTCGGGACTTTTGGGCAGCAAAAAAACTTGGTTCGCTTGGGCGCAAGTTGATACGGTGGGGGAAAATGTTTTTGTCACCATTAACCCGGAACTGCCGGAATTGTATCAGCCGGAACAAGCTGTTTGTCCGATCGGGCTTGAGGTGCTCACGGACGCTGGAAATCAGGCAGGTGCAGTGGTTGACTACCTATTTGATGCCCGGACGGGTTCAGTCACCCACTACCTATTTAAATCGAGCGGCTGGCGTGGCGTTTTAGACGACATTTACCTGTTACCTGTGGCAGCTATTTCGACCATCGGCAGCAAGCGGGCGATCGTCTCTGAAGCTGCTGTATCGGAGCCAGTGCAGTACGCGGAGGGCCTGCACAAAAAAGTCGGTCTGGTAGCAGAGTTTTTACACGAAGATTTCGACAGAACTCTCAAAAATGTGGCAGGAGTGAAGCGGGGCGCTCAAAGTCTGGCGGAAAAATTCCAAGATAAAGCTCTCGAAGTCAGGGATGTAGCTCAAGAAAAAGTTGCAGAGTTGAAGCGGCAAAGGCAAGAATCTGTCCCGCCAGAGCCGAACCCGGAGCCGCCTGAGTCAGATTTGAGCTGAAGTTTGGCCTTCCTGCTCGCCCTGCGACTAATTTCCGAGCACATTTTGGGGCGGCGCGCGCGAGGAAGGTCGATCGGTATTTTCGCTATCAGAGATTGAGGCGTGGTCGCTCAAAATTCCAGTGCTGCTCAAAGCATTGTATTTTAAAGGTATCGCATCAATAAGGAAAATGTTAGCAACTCAAAATGATCTATGCTGTTTGATACAATCAACAAGTATTTTATCTAGAGACCCCAGGATTAATAATTGGTTAAGTTCTTTGTTTATAAACAGCGAGTCGTTGAGCAGTGACTGTCGCCCGATCGAAAACTCGAATCAGCGGTGCAACCAGCACGGGTCTAAGTTAAATGCTCTGGTTCATCAGCGGGAAAAGGGTGATTTGGCCGATCGAATTGAGCGGCTCACCCATCGGCAGAATCGCTCCGTCACAGACCAAATTAATCAAGCGGTTAAAACCGCTGTCCATCACTGGGAAGTTCACCCGATTAATAACATCGTGTTTGGTTGTTACCGAGAACAGCAAAAATTTGCGCCTGCGCCAAAAGCTAACCCTCAAAAGTTTGTTCAAATTCCTCAAGCAGCCAAAAGTTCGACTTTTAGGGCAGATAGAGGGAATAGTGGCGCACTGACGACGCCTTTAAAAATCAAAGTTTTTGCAGTTTTTTCCCAAAAAATCTCTCTAGAAGTATCCCCGTTTCTGTCTGGCGGTGGAGTGTCAAAACATCCGTGATTACCTTAACTCTGTTACATCCTATCCAATCAGTCCCAGTTCAAAGTTGGTGTTTTGAATCCGAACCGGTGGTTCGGATCGGTCGATCGAACGACAATGATGTAATTATTTACAGCGCTGTAGTTTCCCGCCACCACGTAGAGCTCTGGAATCACGCCCATGGCTGGGAAATTATTAATTTTGGTGCTAACGGCACTTATGTAGATGATAGACCGATCGCTCAGGTGTCAGTCGCAGACGGGATGACTATTCGCTTGGGCAATTCCGGGCCAAAAATCCGGATTAGGGTGGGCGCCACGAATCAACCGGGCAAAATAATCAAGCCACCGCAGCGAGAACTCCGCCAAAAGGACGAAGTTTCAAAAGACAGGTCAACAGCTTGGCCTGGGGGCGTGGGAATAATCGAAGACGATGAACTTGGAGGGCTGACTCAAATCGATCTTGACTGACAGGTAGCTATCTATCTATCCCTGCTTGCTAGTTCCAACAAAGCGACCGATGCCCAATTCGAGCGTCTAACTAATATTGTGGTAAGTAGCCTGATTTGTGCCTACATATCCCTATACACTAATTAACAGGTTCTCTAATAGGATTTCACCCTTCTAAAGATAAGATTGGGGGGAGATCGATCGATATTAGCTCACTTTCGCTGTTTGCCCAGCGGCGGTAATCTAAGAGCAACTGGTGCATCAACCGCTGTTTCACGCTCAGCAGTACGCTCTTAAGCAAAGCATTCCCCGTTGCTTCTAAAATGGGTTTGGGCGTCAGCCAAAACGGCGGCGGTAATTCTACTTGCACTTCCAAATCCGCTTTTCCCTTCAAGTATGCTACCCCGCTGCTTTGGTGTACACAAAGCTTTCCTTTGAGATTGAGAGCAAAGCGATCATTGATATAACCCACGCCGCGAATTTCGCAGGCGACGGACTCCAAATTGATTGTGCCATCCGACTGGGCCCACACCCTCATGTCTACTGTGGGTTGAATGCTCAGCATCATAAATTGTAACGGTCGCATTTTTAGGCGGAAACAGTCATCGTTTAGCTGTTCTGTGCGACTTTGATCGACAAGGGCATTCACCAGTCGCCTCGGTTGGCGCAGATAATGTTGAATGGGAACCCGTTCCTCTGGTACGGCGAGCTCAACTGATTGGGAAGAATTAAAGCGGGTATACATGAGAAAATATCAAAATATAGGATTCCTAAGTATATCTTAATAAAGTATCACCTTTTTTAAGGTGACATACGTCGCGAACCCAGCCATGTCATCCGAGAAATCACTGATAAAAGCTTTCGGGACATCGCTAATTTTTCATCATACTTCGTAGCTGATGAGAGTAAAGCAAACATTTGTAACCTAAAATTGCCTCTAAATGAAAATTTCTATCGCACATCTCGGCCCTCTTGGTACAAATGCAGAAACAGCGGCTCTAGCTTATGTCAATTGGTTGAGCCTGGAAACTAACTTGGAATGCACCCTGTGTCCTTATTCCACCATTTCCCAAGCGCTAGAGGCATCTGCCGTAGGGCAGGTTGACTATTCAGTTGTGCCCGTCGAAAATTCGATCGAAGGCAGCGTGACTGTCACCTTAGATACACTGTGGCGACTCGATCAACTCCGCATTCAACACGCCTTAGTTTTGCCAATTTCCCACGCCCTAGTGTCTAATGCTAAAAATTTTAACGAGATTCACAAAGTTTACTCTCACCCGCAAGCGCTAGCTCAGTGTCAGGTATGGTTGGGGCAGTTTATTCCCTCAGCTCAATTAATTCCGGCAAATTCAACCACGGAAGCATTGCAATATCTGGAAGATACAAATGTAGCAGCGATATCTTCGCCAAGAGCTGCTGAACTTTACCATTTGCCAGTGTTAGCTCAACCCATTAATGATTATCCCGATAATTACACTCGATTTTGGGTACTCAGCAGGAGTTTTGGAGAAATCGCCAACGTAGAACAAGGGGAGGGATCATCCCTTAAATCCATTACACAATCTGCTTCTAAGTTGATCCTCGATGCTTCATCGTCTAATTGCACCCATACCTCACTAGCTTTCAGCGTACCTGCCAATATGCCGGGAGCACTGGTAAAACCTTTGCAAGTATTTGCCAGTCGCGGTATTAATTTAAGTCGGATTGAATCTAGACCGACTAAACGATCGCTCGGAGAATATATTTTCTTTATGGACGTTGAAGCTAACGCCTGTCAAGCATTTGTTCGCTCGGCACTCGAAGAATTAAAAAATCACACAGAAACTTTAAAAATATTTGGTTGCTACAATGTACTGTCAGTAGTATAATTTATTTTTAAGTAAAACTTAGGAGGCTGGTGAGATGAATGCGGATGAACTTCTCAAGCGATACGCAGCCGGAGAAAGAAATTTTCATGAAACCAACTTGAAAGAGGCTTCTTTGCGAGAAGCTTTCCTAATTCATATTAATCTAGCCTGTGCGAATCTCAAGGAAATAAATTTTGCCCTGGCCAACTTAAGGGGGGCAAACTTAATAGGTGCAAAGCTCAAGAATGCCTGTCTGGTGATGACCAACCTAAATGGAGCTAACCTGAGCGGAGCCGATCTAACTTTCGCAAGATTAACAGGAGCTGATTTGATTGAAGCAAACTTAGAAAACGCAAACTTGAGCGACACCAAAATGATTGGTGTTAATTTGAGTGGAGCAAATTTGGAAAAAGCGAACTTGATGGAAGCAAACCTCCTAGATGCTTGCTTGGACAATACAAACCTCGAAGAAGCCAATCTAAGCGAGGCTAAACTGCGGGGTTCGAGTCTGAGAAGAGCTAACTTGAGAAACGCTTTTTTGTGTGAAAGCAACCTTGAGGGCGTAGATTTAAGCGGTGCTGATTTAAGCGGTGCTAATTTGAGCGGGGCATTTTTATGCGGTGCTAATCTGGACGGAGCTAAGTTAGATAAGGCAATTTTAAGTGGAGCAATACATTTTTGCGTCAGACAAGTTTGAGATTACGGAATATATAACCGCAGAATCCGACAACTAAGGACTAAAAAATATACTATTGACTTGGCTGAAAGTGAAGTCTATTTGCTGCTGTACCTTAGCAAAATGAAGCTGCATCTTGAGGATCTCTTTCTTGGAATTAGCTTGAGCAATCTTACTTTCCAAAGCCAGCAAATTGCGGTTAAGATTTTCTACTCGCACAGTTTGGTAGTCTAAGTCAATTTTTAGTTCTGCAGCCTGATCGACTTGAACCTGCTGGCGAACCACGGCGAGGCGGATTGAATTCTTATCCTGTGTCTGAAGAGCTAGCAAAGCTCGCTGCTGCCACTGGTTGGCTTGAGATTCAGCTTGATTGTACAGCCACTGAATCCGCAGTTGGGCGGAAATCGCACTGCCAACAGCCTGACGCAGTTCTTTGAGAGGTTCCTGAATTTCTAAGATTAATAGTTCCCAAAGATTCATCAGTTCGCTGGTAAATTCTTCCCGTTCTACAGAGGCTACCAGTGCTTCTAATAGCAACAAATTTGGTTGCATTTGCTGCGTAATTGTCTCAAATATTAACTGTGCTTCGGACATTTGCCGATCGTAATTTTTTTCTGAGACTGCACCGGATGAGTGCTTTAATATTTTTTCCGTGCTGTCTACCTCAGCTTCTGCATCTGAACTTGAAGCTACAAAGGCCTGTAATTTTTCGCGGGCGATCGAATTCAGCCTTTGTCGAAGCAAATCGCAGGCCGCCCGCTGCACTGGCCCTGTTTCGCTTTGACAAATCTGGATGACTATTTTTAAGCCAGCATCGCCGTAATTCAATGTCTCTCTCAGGGCGGCAATTCGATGTTCGTTGACAGAACTAGACAGCCGATGTTTAACTCCTGCTAGTCCGCCGAGCACTACACCGCCCACAGGAGGTGGCAGTTGACCGCCTCTAACTGCATCGTATGGTTTCGGTTGGTCGTGATTGTCTAACACAAGCATTTACTGCTATAAGGAACCTATCCCAACCTGTTTGAAGTTAAGAATTAAACAGATACCAGTTCCCAACAAGAATGGAACTTTAGGCGCGCGATCCAAACCCTTAGTTCATCAGTCAATCGAAAATCAAAAATCGAAAATCGAATGATCTGTGTGTAATTCTTTCTTCAATGCAGGTCAAACCGATCGTGCTTTTTCCTAGGCCAATTGGCTACTTGAGGGTATCTTTAAGTACAGTCCTGGCTGCCAAGTGATTGCGAGTAGAAGTCAAAATTTCGGTTTCGCGTTCCAATCTCGCAGCAGTATCTTGCAATTCTAAAAGAGTTTGCTGTTCTGTCGCTGCGCCGTAAAGGTAGCTGGCTACCCAGTAGGACAATTCTGTAGGCAAACTGGGAATGTCTTCGGGCAGGTCGATCGGCTGATCCATCAATTTGCTGGAGAGGCGAACTACATCTCTCAGCAGTTGTTCGACATCTTTTCCCAAAGGTCTGAGGTCTTGTTGCGGCGGTTCGTCTTCGATCCATTCTACTAGACCGACTAAATACGGTTTTTCCCGAACGGCGTCGAGCACTCGGAACCGCTGCTGCCCGAGAGTCATAATTTTCATGCGGTCGTCGGGCAGGCGTTGGCAGTGAATCACTTCGGCGCAACAGCCAACGGCAGAGACTTTGTTTTGGTTGGGGTCCCACATGAGTACACCGAAACGCCGATCGCCTTCCAGAATCGTATTCATCATGATTCGATAGCGAAACTCGAAGATTTGCAGCGGCAGCGGTCTACCTGGAAATAGAACCACTTCCGGCAACGGAAATAAGGGGAGTTCGCGAACTGCTACAGAGGAAGAGGATGCCATTGTCGCTCAAAAGTGACGGTACTTGCGCTTATTTTTCTTACTTTAACTGATTAAAGGCAATTCCGGGGCAGGAGCGATCGGGCTTTTTCGGTGGCAACGGAAGCTACAGCTCATTATCACCGGTGCTGGCAGCTTGACAAAGGCGTTATTTCGTCAAAATGTTAAATATACCTTTTTGCTAAACTAAGTGATGCTGAAGGCGATGATAGCGACTGCTAAAGGAGCGTTTTTGTAGTGATCGCGCCTTAATTAAGAATAATTATTTAATATCGTGTCGAAGCAGAAATTATTGCTGATTATTAACTAATAACTAACACCTAATAATTAATTACTAGGGAAATTCATACAAAAAGAAGGAACAATTTATTTAATCTTTGTTCCTTCTTTCCGAGTTTTCGATAAGTCAATCTACAGCTTGACTTCGATATCTACGCCGGCTGGCAAATCCAGTTTCATCAAAGCGTCAATTGTTTTGGCCGATGGCTGGTGAATGTCGATAATCCGGCGGTGCGTGCGGGTTTCAAAGTGTTCGCGAGAATCTTTGTCTACGTGGGGCGATCGCAGCAAGCAATAAATCCGCCGCTTTGTCGGTAGGGGAATCGGGCCGATCGCTGTGGCTGCTGTCCGATTTGCTGTATCTACAATCTTTTCGCAGGATGCGTCTAGAATCCGGCGATCGAAAGCTTTGAGGCGAATGCGAATTTTTTGCTGTTGAATTGTTGCCATTTTTGTTTCTTGAATTTTCTAGGTTCAGTTTATTTTTAGTCATTAGTCATTAGTCATTAGTCAGCAGTCATTTGTTATTTGTTATTGAACATTTAATTCATAACTACTAACAACTGGCCACTAACCTATAACTACTCACTACTCACTAAATAGCAGAAAAGCCTATTGACATTTGGTGGCTTTTCTGCTATTTAGGCTGTTATGCGAGTCCTACTTGAGGATTTTGGAAACAACGCCGGCGCCGACGGTGCGGCCGCCTTCGCGGATAGCGAAACGCATTCCTTGTTCGATCGCGATCGGGTGAATCAACTCCACAGTCATTTTGATCCGGTCACCGGGCATCACCATTTCTGCTTCAGTACCGTCATCAGCGGTGAACTGTGCGATCGTGCCGGTCACGTCAGTGGTACGGACGTAGAATTGAGGGCGATAGCCAGAGAAAAAGGGCGTGTGCCGGCCGCCTTCTTCCTTCTTCAGGATGTACACTTCAGATTCAAACTGAGTGTGAGGCAGGATACTTTTCGGCTTGGCAATCACCATTCCGCGTTCAATATCCGCCTTTAAAATTCCCCGCAGCAGTAGACCAACGTTGTCGCCGGCCAAACCTTCTTCCAGAGACTTGGTGAACATTTCCACACCAGTCACCGTTGTGCTGCGAGTGTCCTTAAGACCTACCAATTCGACTGTTTCGCCGACTTTGATAGTTCCACGTTCGATCCGGCCTGTGGCGACAGTACCCCGACCTGTAATCGAGAATACGTCTTCAACTGCCATCAAGAAAGGCTTGTCAACTTCGCGTTCTGGGGTGGGGATGTAAGCATCTACTTCTTCCATCAGCTTGTAGATTTTGTCAACCCACTCATTTTCGCCCTTGACAGTCTTGGGATTAGCAAGCATCGCTTCGAGAGCTTTCAATCCCGAACCTGTGACGATGGGGATGTCATCGCCCGGAAAATCGTAAGAGCTCAAAAGTTCGCGAACTTCCAGTTCTACCAATTCCAACAGTTCCGCATCATCCACCATGTCTTCTTTGTTCAAGAAGACAACCAAGCTGGGAACGCCAACTTGCTTAGCTAGCAGGATGTGTTCGCGAGTTTGAGGCATGGGGCCGTCTGCCGCTGACACTACTAGGATGCCGCCGTCCATTTGAGCTGCACCGGTGATCATGTTTTTCACATAGTCAGCGTGTCCGGGGCAATCTACGTGGGCATAGTGCCGACCTGTTGTTTCGTACTCAACGTGAGCAGTATTAATCGTAATACCCCGTGCTTTTTCTTCAGGCGCAGCGTCGATGTCAGCGTAGTTCTTAGCCTTTGCTTGACCTAGTGCAGAGAGAGTCATCGTAATCGCGGCGGTCAAAGTTGTTTTGCCGTGGTCAACGTGACCGATCGTGCCGATGTTTACGTGGGGTTTATTCCGTTCAAATTTTGCGCGTGCCATTCTCGATTTGTTCCTTGTTTCTTTTAGCGATTTTAGATTTTAACATTTTAGATTTTAGACTTTGGATTCAATCCAAAATCCAAAATCTAAAATCTAAAATCATTAGTTCCCTTTGTTCTTAGCGATAATGGCTTCAGCCACGTTTCGCGGCACTTCTTCGTAATGGCTGAATTCCATTGTGAAGATGCCTCGACCTTGGGTTTTCGAGCGGATGTCGGTGGCGTAACCAAACATTTCTGCTAGTGGAACTTTTACAGAAACTTTGGCTATCCCCTGATCCGTCTCTTGACCTTCGATCTGACCCCGACGCGAGTTGAGGTCTCCGATGACGTTCCCGATGTAATCTTCGGGAACTTCAACCTCTACTTTCATCATAGGCTCTAGCAGCACTGGCGACGCCTTCATCACGGCTTCTTTGATCGCCATTGAACCGGCGATCTTAAATGCCATTTCTGAGGAGTCTACGTCGTGGAAAGACCCGTCTATCATAGTAGCTTTGAGGTCAATCACGGGATATCCTGCTACGATACCTGATTCGCACGCTTCTTTCATCCCTTGTTCTGCAGGGCCGATGTACTCTTTGGGTACAGTGCCACCAACAATTTTGGAGACAAATTCAAAGCCACTTCCGACTTCGGTGGGTTCTAGTTCGATCACGACGTGACCGTACTGACCTTTACCGCCGCTTTGGCGGATAAATTTACCTTCGGCGCGGACGGATTTGCGAATGGTTTCGCGGTAGGCTACTTGTGGCTGACCCACGTTGGCTTCTACTTTGAATTCCCGCAGCATCCTGTCAACCAGGATTTCCAGATGCAGTTCGCCCATACCGGCGATGACTGTCTGGTTGGTTTCAGGGTCAACGTTGACTCGGAAGGTGGGGTCTTCTTCCGAGAGCGACTGGAGGGCTTTGGAGAGCTTCTCCATGTCTTGTTTGGTTTTGGGTTCGACAGCCACGGAGATGACTGGCTCTGGAATAAACAGAGATTCCAGAATCACTGGCGCTCCTTCTTCGCAGAGGGTGTCGCCGGTGAAAGTGTCTTTCAAACCCAAGGCTGCTCCCAAGTCTCCGGCTCGGAGTTCCTCAACTTCTATCCGATCGTCCGCTTTGAGTACAATTAGGCGAGAAACCCGCTCTTTTTTGTCTTTGGTGGAGTTCAGGACGTAGGTGCCTTTTTTGAGGATACCGGAGTAGACGCGAACAAAGGTCAGGCGGCCGTAGGGGTCAGCCATGATTTTGAATGCCAGAGCTGACAGCGGGGCGTTGTCGTCGGCAAACCGCTCTGCTGTGTCGCCGTTGGGCAGGAGTCCTTGAATTGGAGGAACTTCCAAGGGCGAGGGCAGATAGTCGATGACTGCATCCAACAACAACTGAACGCCTTTGTTTTTGAATGCCGAACCGCACAACATGGGGACGATCGTACCTTCGACAGTGCCGTGACGCAGGGCCAAGCGGATTTCGTCTTCCGTTAACTCTTCGCCTTCGAGGTATTTCTCCGTGAGGGCGTCGTTGGTTTCTGCTACGGACTCGATCAGCTTGGTGCGGTATTCTACGGCTAGATCCTTTACTTCATCGGGGATTTCTACTTCCTCGATGTCGGTTCCCGTGTCGTTGTTGTAGATATAGGCTTTCATTTGCACTAAGTCTACAATTCCCCGGAAGTTTTCTTCACTGCCGATCGGGATTTGGATGGGTACGGCGTTCGCTCTCATGCGATCGCGAATTTGGCCGTAGACTTTGTAGAAGTTTGCGCCCATCCGATCCATTTTATTGACGAACACGATCCTCGGTACTTTATACCGATCGGCCTGTCGCCAAACTGTTTCGGATTGCGGCTGCACTCCCCCTACCGAGCAGAACACTGCGATCACTCCGTCGAGCACTCGCATCGAGCGTTCGACTTCGATCGTGAAGTCTACGTGTCCAGGAGTGTCGATGATGTTGATTTTGTAATCTTTCCAACTGGTGGTGATAGCAGCGGCAGTAATCGTAATTCCCCGCTCCCGCTCTTGCTCCATCCAGTCAGTGACTGCTGTTCCCTCGTGCACTTCACCCATTTTGTGAACCATGCCTGAATAGAACAGAATTCTTTCAGTTGTTGTTGTTTTGCCCGCATCGATGTGGGCTGCGATGCCGATGTTGCGAGTTTTTTCTAGCGGGACGGTACGTGCCACAGCTACCTCCTTAATCTTGTGTTGCTGTTATAATACTATTATACTACACAGTAACCCTATTTTGCACTCCCCAGCGACTTACAAAAGCCTCTGGAGCTTATTGTTACATTTTAATATTTTTTGCAAGATTTGTTTACAAAAATATTAAGGATGCGACATGGAGGATTCAGAGAGTGCGTAAATTTTGAGTGCGTGAATTTTGATTTTGGGAGTTTTGAGTTTGCTTCACCCATCGCAACTGCGCCAAGAGAAGCAATCTCAAAACTCAAAACTTACACTTTCCAATTTCTCACCCGATGCTTTTATACCGCACGATCGCGCTCTTCTCCATGCCCGATTTAGCAGTTAGTACCGGTAGTGAGCAAAAGCCTTGTTAGCTTCGGCCATGCGGTGTGTTTCTTCGCGCTTGCGAATAGCACTCCCTGTTTCGTTAGCTGCATCCATCAGTTCGTTGGCTAGCTTGGCTGCCATCGAGCGGCCGGTGCGGGCGCGGGCAAATCTGATCAGCCAGCGGAGGGCAAGGGTGGTACCGCGATCGGAACGCACTTCCATCGGCACTTGGTATGTGGCGCCACCTACCCGGCGGGCTTTGACTTCGACCAGGGGTGTCGCGTTTTTGACTGCTTTTTCAAACAAGTCTAACGGTTCAGCCCCTGTGCGTTCTTGGATGGTTTTGAGGGCGTCGTAGACGATGCTGGAGGCAACGGATTTTTTGCCGTGCTGCATGATCCGTCTCACCATCATGCTTACCAACCGGCTGTTGTAGGTTGGATCTGGTGGAACTGGACGTTTTTGAATAACTGTGCGGCGAGACATAGTTCTATTTGGGATTTTTGATTTTGAATGATTGAGTTTGGGGTTTTGGGATCACATCTCGATTTATGACGATCGAGCGTGCAATTGATCGGCGCGATCGGATTTTTTTTTGCTTCCCAACCCCGACGATCGGACGAGTTCCGTGTTATTTTTTCTCTTTAGGACGCTTGGCCCCGTATTTGGAACGACCCTGCTTGCGGTCTTTCACCCCAGCGGTGTCTAATGTACCCCGAATGATGTGGTATCTAACTCCGGGCAAATCTTTTACCCGACCGCCCCGGATCATTACTACCGAGTGTTCTTGCAAGTTGTGACCGATCCCAGGGATGTAGGCGGTGACTTCAAAACCAGAGGTCAGCCGTACCCGAGCCACCTTCCGCAGCGCCGAGTTGGGTTTTTTCGGGGTGGTCGTGTACACTCTGGTGCAAACTCCCCGGCGCTGGGGGCAACTCTTGAGAGCTGGCGATTTGGTTTTTTTCTGCGTTTGTTCCCGTGCTGAACGGATGAGTTGCTGAATAGTGGGCATGAGTTACGGCATTTCTAGCTTTTTGCTGAATATAGTGATTTGGCTGTATCCGCACTGAAAGTCCCTTCCCCTATCGGGGGACGGGATGAATGAAAATAATTATGGGTAAGTGAGGATACCAGACTCTATATTGTACACGACGCGTGTTTCTTTGGCAAGAAAATTGCGTGATCCGCGCTCAAACTTCCTTCCTTGCTGCAAGTTAGAAGGGGGCGAGCGCAACGGGAGAATGGTATGTGACATCCTATAATTGAGGCGCAACTATGATGATTTTCACAGCCGTCAGCAAAATTTATGACGATCGCAATATCGCGCTTTTTCGATCAAATTACCATTGTGAGGAGAAGTGCATTAACTCCAGCCTGCGATCGCATCACAGTCTATAGCCGATCTACATCACATAAAGTTATCTAAAATTGCCGGATAATAAGAAATATACATTGAGTTGACTGCAGATGACAACCAAAGCTTATATTCCTGAATATAAAATTTCCGAACTTTACTTGAACATTTGGAAATCCGGTAAGATCGATCGGACTGTGTTCCAGCAAATTCAATACGCAATTAATTCTCACAGTTTAAAAAGTTCAGAGGATCGAAAAATTGTCAGCAGGCTGCTGTATGCAGTACGGCGGGGATGGGTGTCAGTGATGGACTGAGTTGCTTGGGAGTTTTGAGTCATGGCGCGAGATTGCCACCCACGGAGCACAGTACACACCGGGTGCATGAGTTGTGAACTAAAATCTCATCCATAAAATTAGACGAATCCCCAATAGATACACCGCTCTTAAAAGGAAATATTAAGGTAAAAGGACAGGGTATGTTTAATTCTACAGAACTGCTGATCGAGGCTTTCATCGAACAACTTCAGAACGGGTACAGCCGCACTTACGGAGGCTACAAATCAGACTATGCTGACATTATTGCCTGGGTGGGGGCAATGGCCTTAGAAAACATCGCCAACAGCGACGCTCTTTATCACAATGTAGAACACGCCATTTGCATTAGCTTAGTCGGTCAAGAAATCTTGCGGGGAAAACACATTCGCAAGGGCGGAGTTTCCTGCGAAGATTGGCTGCACTTCATCATTTCTTTGCTGTGCCAAGACATCGGATATGTCAAAGGAGTTTGCCGGCAAGACCAAGAATCAGAAGGATTGTATGCTACGGGAAAAGATGGCATGAGAATTGCACTTGCTCCCGGTGCAACAGCGGCCAGCCTAGCTCCTTACCGAGTTGACAGAGCTAAATTGTTCATTGACGAGCGCTTCGGCAACCACAAGCTAATTAATGCTGAGATAATTAAGCAGAACATAGAACAGACTCGTTTCTCGGTGCTTGACGGCAACACTGACGAGGATGCAGTTAATTACTCTAGTTTAGTTCGCGGTGCTGACTTGATAGGTCAGCTCAGCAACCCGCAATATTTGCAGAAAATTGGCGCGCTGTTTTACGAGTTAGAAGAAAGCGGTGCTACTAAAGTTTTGGGGTATCGACATCCGGGCGACTTGCTGCAAAGCTACTCTAAGTTTTACTGGAGTGGCATTTATCCACACATCAGTGAATCTCTCGGTTACTTGCAGTTGACGCAGGAAGGCAAACAGATTGTTGCTAGTTTGTACGCTAACATATTTCGGATGGAACACCAACGTTGCGATTCTGAGGTTGCTTAATTGCAAAAGTGAATTCAGCAGTCAGCAGTCAGTTGTCAGTTGTCATTGGTTATTTGTAGGTGCTAATAACTAACAGCTCATAACGAATAAAAAAGCACAAATCACCTATTACGATTAATTACCAATTACCGAATTGTATTCCATCCAAATCAACTAATTTCCTCATCAATTTCTGAATGATATCTGGGACACAACCAATTGCTAGGTACCAAAGAAGGCCATCCCTCCCGTAGTGCTTCCAAACAAACCGCACGCACAGTTAATTGACAGTCTAGCAGTTCTACTCCAGCTTTTTCAACTTGCTTTTTGCCAATTTTTAAAATCGATTCATCGCTAAATTCAAAGGTTTTGTGACACTGAATGCAAACCAGATGGTGGTGGTGGTGCAATTCGGGAAAATTCAGTTCGTAATGTTTGTGTCCTTCTGCTAATTCTAGTTCCCGCAAAATTCCTATCCTTGCTAATAAATGCAGCGTTCGGTAGACAGTAGACAAGCCAATTCGTTCTCCTTTATTCTGCAAAGTGTTGTATAATTCTTCCGCACTTAAATGATTGCCTTGCGGTAGATTTTGAAAGACACTCAAAATAGTTTCTCGCTGGGGAGTCAGGCGGCAGCCTCTTTGGTTGAGTTCGACTTTGAGTGAGTTAGCACTGTATAAATTCATGTCGGAAAGAATAAAAAAGTTGAACGAGGATTGTCATGGATTATCTGTTATTTATTCGTGCTATTTTTTAGATGCTCCTCAAGTATATTTTCCGTGAGAATCCATATAACTCTAGACTCCCTCTTTAGTCCAGGGTAATCTGCTAGCCACCTATCCCCCTTGCTACAAATGGAACTGAAAAAGTTGTTTTCGGTATTTCTGCGGAATTTTTGTGAAGTTTAGAGCAATGTTCCTGATAAGCATTGGCAAAACCAGTCTTAGGTTCAAAGTCAGTGGAGCCGATCGCATCGCATCTTCAGTACAAGCAACGCACGGGCGCACTGTAAATGTGAGGCGGTAGTCCGTAGTAAAAAAATCCCAATAACAAGGAATTGGATACAAGCGCTTGATTTGATGCACTCCTTCGGGCAATGTTACGGACAGACTCCACAAAAATAATCAAAGTGGCGATACATAAATATTAGAAAAAAACAGTCATAAATCACCAAAATACATAGCTTTGGCCACCAACAAGAAGGTAGCGACACCCAGCAAAATTAGGCGGATGCCCAAGATGGTGGTCATTTTGTCTGCGTCTTCCCATGTGTAGCCAAAGAAAGAAGTTCTTGCTTCGAGGGTGGCTGGCCCTTTGAGGGAGTAAAAGATGCCGCCGAAGCCGAGAAAGAGGTGAATCGCCCTAACGGCGAAGTACGGATCAGTATCGACAATTTTGCCTCCCCCACCCCCGCCCCAGCCGAGTCTGGCTAGATTTGGCAACAGGATTAAGCCTTGTTCGTACATGGGCAATTCTGGGTTAAAGCGGGAAAGCTCCAATAGGGTATAGGCTCCCGCCCAGAAGACGATGAGGCCGGCGTGGGCGACGTGGGTACTGAGCAAACGGCCGGAAAGGTTGATTAAGCAGGCGTTGCCGACCCACCTGGGAAATGATTTTCCTTCGGCTGGGAAGGATTTTGCCATGCTGGTCACGGCGATTTACCTCTTGAGAAAGATGTCAGGGGAGTTTTCAGCGATTGCAGGTTATTGATATAGATAATCAACAATTTTAGGAGTTTCGTCAAGGGGTATTTGAGAAAAATTTTCACTGATTTGAGTTCAGGTATGTAAATCAGTAGGAAAAAACATCGTTAGATCACGATTATGACTGTTTTTGGGGCTTGAGCGGAATTGGGCTTCTCGTTAGCAAAAATAGCAGCTAAAGGAATACCTCTAAATTTATTGATAAATAATATTATTAGTAGTATTATGGTTAGAGTATTGTTTAAGTAGCTATCCAATCTTCTCGGAAAAGACAAGGTGAAAAAAGAAATCCGGTACTTTCCTACGGGCAAGCTTCTCTAAAAGTAGGGTTAGAGGGGGTGCGGGATTGCTTTTTTCCGAATCAAGAGAGTTAATGCCTACTTGTTGACATATTCATCTCAAACTCCAAACAACCAAGCCTGAGAGCAAATGCTCTCAGGCTTTTCCAGCAGAGGAATTATTAACTGCTTGTTGTATCTGGCGCGCTAGCTCAAGCAGAGGATTTGGTTTCTTCAGCTACTTGTTCGTTGTTAGGTAACTCCAGGCAATAACCAGCCCCGTATACGGTTTTGATGTACCGAGGATGGCGGGGATCTGGTTCCATCTTGGTTCTCAGGTGTCTGATGTGTACACGAATAGTTTCGATGTCGTCGTCGGGGTCGTAACCCCACACTTCTTTGAGAATTTCGCTGGGAGAGACTGTCTGACCGTGGCGCTGAAGCAAGCAGTGCAGCAACTCAAACTCTAGGTGGGTCAGTTTGACTGTCTGAGTGTACCAAACAGCTTCAAACCTTTCGGGGACAAGGGTTAGCGGGCCGTAATTCAGAATTTCGGAGTGTTTGGCAGCTTGGGGGATGCGGTCTGTGCGCCTTAGTAGAGCTCGCACTCGGGCTAGCATCTCTTCTAGTTCAAAGGGTTTGGTCAGGTAGTCGTCGGCGCCGGAGTTGAAGCCTTCTACTTTGTCTTGAGTTTGACTTAAGGCTGTCAACATCAAGACGGGAATGTCTGAGGTGCGATCGTCACGCCGCAAACGCTGACATACGGTGAATCCGTCTACTCTAGGCAGCATCAGGTCTAGCATGATCAAGTCGGGGAGCAGTTGTATGGCTAGTGCCTGACCTTTGATGCCGTCTTCTGCCTGGGTGACTTCATAGCCAGCCATTTCTAGGTTGACGGCTACGAGTTCGGCGATCGCCGCGTCATCATCAATAACAAGTATCCGGGGCATCATTATTTATCTCACCGCTAACCGAATGGCAGATCCTACAGCCTTCTGGGGGGTCCAGGTAACTTTAACGAACAATTTTTTAATTTTAAGCTTCATTAAGGATTATAAGGTTGATTAAGAACTTTCGGGGCTCTGTAAATATTCTTGTACTAATTATAAGCCATAAGAGCGCATATCAGAAAACTGTTTACCCCAAATCTGGCTGGGGGCAGATTCTTGGTCGCCCCGAACAGCCTTAAGTTTTGCAGGGTGCGCCGGGACTTCACAGAATAGCCCTAACGGTAGTCCGCGTCTTGCATAACCCTGTTAACCGTTAACTGTAAATTTTTTAATTTAGTTAATTTTGCTTAAAAAATTTTTGTGTTTTTTGAGGGGTAGTGCTTGCTTTTTTGGGGTATTGAGGGTATTTTTAAATAAAATTAATATAAGTATTTATAAAATCAATAAATACTATCTCGAGCGTTTAATGATATCATATAAAAGTCAAATAATCAATCCCGCAACCTAAAAATTTTTGGTCATTTTTTTGCCTGTGGGGCTAATTTTTTTCTCGCCCTGGAATCACCAAAACAACCGCTAAAAACAGCTTGCATACCTACTGAGGGCGAGTTTCCGATCGAGCTGGGTGAGTATTTTGGTTGGGAAGAGTCGCCTTAGAGCCTAATTTTTGGAAATAAAGACCGCCGATGGTGGCTAAGAATATTGTGTAAGCCGCTACTTGGACGAGATAAAGTCGATCTCTGTATCCAAACAGTGCTTTGAGAAGCACTCCTGGAAATTGTCGATCGGGCAAAATTGCCGCTGCATTCCACACCATAGGCCCTAAAATACAAGAGTGGAGTGGTGCGAGGCGATCGTAATAAAAACAAATCGCTGCATACTTGCTATTCATCTGCGACAAAATCCCAGCGGCTTGGTCAAAATGCTTGAGTGCAGATACTGCCAAACCTGCCACGATTAACAGCAACAAAATCCCCATAAACTTGAAAAACAGGCGGATATCAATTTTGACACCCCATTTGAACAGTAGCGCGCCAATTATTGCCGCGCCAGTCAAACCGCCCAAAGCACCCAAAGCGGGAGTTAAACCTTGTTGAAATTGAGCGCTGACAAATATAACTGTTTCAAAACCTTCGCGCAGTACCGCAATGAAAATTAAGCCAAATACGCCCCAGCCGGCATTGCTATTTTCTGTCAAAGCTGCTGTAACGGCTCCTTCAACTTCTGCTTTGAGAAAGCGCGCTTGCTGAGTCATCCAAATTAGCATCCAGCTTAGCATTGCGATCGCCACAATGCCCAACACGCCCTCTAATAGCTGTTTAATTACTGGTGCGTAAGGCTGCTCTGATGTTGATAGTGCTGCCAGCAATCCATTGAATAGAACACCTACAAAACCGCTAGCAGCAATGCCGGCTGCGACACCTGCATAAACCAAAAAATTCAGGTGACTTTGCTCGGCTTTTTTGAGGCAAGCTAGTACAATTCCGACGACTAAGGCGGCTTCTACACCTTCGCGCAGGGTAATTACAAAAGTTGGTATGGCTTCACTAAAATTCATTTTTTATAATCATGGGGCATGGGCCTAGGGCATTTGTCATTGGTCATTGGAAATAACCAATAACCAATAACGAATAAGAACGAACTAATGATTAAATCAACTATAATCCCGCAGCATTTTTTTCAGTTCTACTTGGTGCAATTCTTCTTGTCCAATTAGATTGCGGGCATATTCTTCCAAATAAACGCTGGAGTCGGTCACGACTTCAAGTAAAGATTTATACTTTTTAAGCGCTTTTTTCTCGTGATTTAAACTTTCTTCTAACAAGTCTTTCACCGAGTGTTTGTAGGTTTCTTCGATGGGAGCAATTTTCTGACTGGGATGCCCCTCTAAACCGGTGAGAATTTCTCCCGCTTGTTGGGCGTGGAGTAGCGATTCCGTTGCTTGTGCTTTAAAAAACTGCACGATGGGAATCCGGTTTGGTCCTGTGACCATTAGTGAATAGTGGGTATAGCGCACGACACCTGCAAGTTCCCATTCCATGATGGTGCATAGCAGTTCCTGAGTTTTTTTTTCGTCAAGTTCTTTCATTTGTTGTTTTAGATGTAGAATGCCTTAGAGGGCGCTGTTTATAATATCACATTTAAGTTAAAAAGGAAAAGTAAGGTGCGGATGGCGCACCTTACCGGATATAGATGTTGTATGTGAGTTAGGGGTTAACTTCTAAGGTTCCAGTAGGAGCAAACACTACAGTAAACTTAGTCACTGGTGCTGCACTGTTACTGCTGCTAGTTTCGGAAGATTTCAGCAGATTGGGCAAAGGAGTTTCTTGGGTGTAATCCTTGGCTGGTTGATTGAGTGGCTCGAAATTGCCGATCGCCCCATCTTGACTTGTACTGACTCGATAGACTAGATTTTGATTGAACGTAGGGCTAGTTTGCCAACTTTGATCAATGCGATCGTAGATTTTTAGAACTAACTCATCTAGTTTTACGCGCTCCGTAATTTCTCCTGTCTGATTTGTTCCATCCACCGCCTGAACTTCCTGCTGCCCTGCTGATACAGGTACAGCTTGGACAGTCTTATCTTTACGGCTAGTCGCCATAGCCGTTTCAGTAAAGGCTAAAGTACGCATTTGTGGCAAGATTTTACCGGCCCCCCGCAGCCAGGGAAAAGCCAAATGTTCCGTATAAACCATTACCAGTAATGCCAACATTCCACCCATGCAGTGAATGGTTCCCATCCACCGCTGCCAAGGGATCGGATGCAGTAGGTTAACTAGAGATAAAAACAGAAATAAACCAGCGGATAAAAAGCTAAGTCCATAGACAGAAACTTGAGCGATATCTAACTGTTTGGGAAATTCAGATGGAACTAAATAGGTAGTTGAGTCTTGGGTTGAGTGCTGCACCACTGGCAAACCTCCTGTAGGTTGTGCGGAAAATTACTTGAGAGTAAGTGCATTAGTATTTTTAGTTTCTTGATAATGCAGATCGTGCGGTTGTCGATCGTGCCAATGTGCGATCGACAACCGCAAACATACTGCTAACTATATTAACTAGCAATAATTCGGGCTTTTTAGTTTCGAGAGCAATACTTTGGCTTTAACTAGCTATCGCGCAATTTAGCTGCTGCTGTCGTCAAAAAATTAATCTAAGTTAATCTCAAGAGTGGGAATAAAATTAATTAGGGATTTTCTGTTTTTTCTTTATATTTGTTTAATATTCTTGCTTGAGCTTGATGGTAAATACATTTTGCAGTTGAATATGTCAACAAACATTGATAATTCTTATCAAAAAGCTTGAATGTGCGGGTGGTCGGTTATCCGAATAATTCTTCAGGATGATTTAATGTAAAATTTCTCGTCCTCAAAATTCGGCCCATGAGGCGCTAATCTATATCCAATAAGCGATCGCCCGCCACCAATCCCCCGATCGCTCGATCGCATTAATGCCCCCAGAGGGGGTTTTAAATTTTTGTAAAAAATAGTTGACTAAAGAGTTGCAAGTTCTCTCGTTTGGATACATCAATGCACATACCTGATGGTTTTCTTTCACCGCCAGTAGCCATTGCCACCGGCATAGCAAGCGCAGCAGCAATCGCTGTTGCCCTGAATCGAACCCGCGCCAGTCTGGGACTCCGACAAGCCCCAATCATGGGCTTAACCACAGCTTTCGTGTTTGCAGCCCAGATGATCAACTTTCCCGTCGCCGGCGGCACAAGTGGCCACTTGTTGGGAGGGGCACTCGCATCCGTCGTTTTGGGGAGCCCTTGGGCGGCAACTTTAGCGATGAGTACGGTTTTTATCATTCAGAGCGTTTTGTTTGCCGATGGGGGCATCACCGCCTTGGGAGCCAATATTTTTAATATGGGGCTAGTTGGAATTTGGGCGGGCTGGTGGCTGTTGCAGCCGTTGCAGCGACTGTTGGGAGGTTCCCGAAATCGTTTGCCGCTAGCAGCAGGGATTGCAGCCGCCCTTAGCGTTGTGGCTGCTTCGATTTGTGTGGCGATCCAATTGGCCATTTCTGGAACAGTAGGGCTCAATATCGCATTGCCAGCAATGGTAGGCGTACATATTTTAATTGGCATTGGCGAAGGGGTAATTACAGGCGGCGTTTTAACTTATCTCGTCAAAGTGCGGCCGGATTTACTGCCGGGAGAACAGCCACAATTGCAGAAATGGGTAGTGCCTGTAATCGGAGTTTTATTAATTTCGGGGGTGCTTTCACTGTTTGCTTCAAGTTGGCCTGACGGGTTAGAAGCGGTAGCCGAAAAATACGGCTTTAAAGATAAAGAAGCTGTGGCGATCGAAAATCCCACTCCTTTAGCAGATTACACAGTTAAAGGATTAGAAGAACAGCCGATTGGTACTAGCATTGCTGGACTTTTAGGGTCTGCCTTCAGCTTTGGCGCGGCTTTTGGGATTGCTCAGTTGGTGGTAAAACCTAAAGATGTCTAAACTCTCCATACCTTTTCGATTGCGAGTGTCTCTCACAATTGTGATTGGCATTGGTTTTATGAAGACAGGCGCTTGGCTGTGGCTGGAAATTTATGGGGCGATCGCACTTTTTTGGTCGTTTTGGCTCAGGGCTCCGGTACGAACCCTAGCGCAACTGTTGGGAGCAGAATTGCTTTTTCTCTTCTTATTAGTGCTGCCCCAAGGTTGGGAACGCGCCAGTTTTCTGTTGCTGCGTTCCCTAATTTGCCTGCTAATTATGAACAGTTTCCTGCTAACTTTGCCGCCGCACAGCTTCGGAATCGCTCTCAAAGGATTACCCCTACCAGCAGGTTTGCAAGAGATTGTACTTTTAACAGGACAATACTTAGAAATCCTGCTGGCAGAAGTCAACCGCATGAAAATATCTGCCCAACTCCGGGGCTTGTCCGGCGCCGGAGGATGGCTGCGTTACGCCAGTGCTTCCATGATCGGAGCGCTTTATTTGCGAAGTCTCGATCGGGCAGAAAGGGTACACGCAGCCATGCTAATTCGCGGCTATCAAGGAGCTTTACCTGCTGACTCAAAATCAACACCAAAAGAGCGACTCTGGCTGACAGTAGCAATTTTAATGGCAGCCGGATTAACAATAGCTTCTTATGGTAAGTGGTAATTTAGAAGGGGCAATTGGTAATTGGTAACTGATTAATTCATACCTCTACCTTTTGCCTTCTCCCTTCCCCTCTCTGCGGTCTCTGTGCTCTCTGCGGTTAAATACTATTAATCCTAAAATCGAGGCAAATAAAAATTGACTAAACTCAAATTCGTGCCAACAATCGAAGTAGAAAATTTAGTATTCGGATATCCCCAACAAAAACCAATATTACGGGGAATTTCTTTTACTTTGCAACCGGGAGAAAGAGTTGCTCTACTCGGTCTGACAGGTGCTGGTAAAAGCACTTTGCTCGAAAACTTGATCGGATTAAAAATGCCTCAATCGGGCGAGATTAGAGTGCAGGGAAAAAAGTTGGAAGAGGCGACTTTATCGCAGGCGCGCAGGCAGATTGGATTTTGCTTTCAAGATGCTAATGACCAGCTATTTATGCCGACTATTTTAGAGGATGTCATGTTCGGCCCCCGCAATTACGGAGTGCCGCCGGGAGTTGCGCGCGATCGAGCTTTATCGCTATTAGACGAATTTGGTTTAGTAGAATTTGCCAACCGTTCGGCCCACGAACTTTCAGGAGGCCAAAGAAGATTAGCAGCCTTGGCAGCCATTTTAGCATTAGACCCAGCAATTTTAATCTTAGACGAGCCGACGAACGGACTCGATCCCTCGTGGCGGCGTCACTTGGCTAAGGTTTTGTCCCAATTGCCGATCGAGGTAATTTTGATCGCTTCTCACAATTTGAATTGGATTGGTAAAACGACTCAAAGGGCGTTAGTTTTGGCGGATGGTGAGATTAAAATTGACAGAAAAACCCAAGATTTGCTGGCAGATAAATCAACTCTAGAATATTACAATTTGCCGCCAGATTGGTAATCAACCATTGGTCATTAGTCATCACAGAAAGCAGTCATAACAAAGCACAAGCTATCGTAACGACTGGGTGGCAATCACAGGCAATATATATCTGTAATTACAGCTCGAATTTGCTGACGGCTTCATTGTACAGATGAATAGCTAAATCGCGCAGAATTTGTTCGTTTTGGAACTCACTTCCTAACTTCTGTTTTGCCATTTGAACACAGATTTTCATCAACTCTGACGAACTTTCGATGTGAAGCGCGATCGCCCTTTGCTTTTCTTCAAAGCCGACCTCTATTTCCGCCAGCCTTTTGACCGATTGATAATTCGCCGATTGCTCTAAATTTGCCGCCATTTTTTCCTGCTTTCTCCTTTGGACTTCCTCGGAAAAACCCGCAGCAATGAGCCCCGCAGGTAACGCAAAAATTCCGATTCCCAAAAATGCTAATATTGCTCCTAAAAATTTCCCTAAAGGAGTGATTGGATAAATATCACCGTAACCGACAGTAGTTAAGGTCACAACTCCCCACCACATTGCATCGGGTATGCTCGCAAAAGTTTCTGGATGCGCCTCATTTTCAACAAAATACATGACGCTAGAGGCAAATATTAACAGAATAAAAACTGCAAATGCAGTGGCAATTAACTCCTCTTTTTTAGCGTACAATACTGCTCCCAGAGTTCTGAGTGACTCAGAATAACGGCTCATTTTTAGCAACCGCAACAAGCGCAGGACACGAATTAAGTTAACGAAGCTTAAACTAGGAAATAACAGCAATAAGTAAAAAGGTAAGATTGAAATTAAATCAATCAAACTTAGCGGTGTAAGAGCATATCTCAATCTTCCCCAAAGCGGGTGGCTGTATCTGCGATCGGCGGTAGCCACCCACAGCCTTAAAATATATTCTATTGTAAATACTAAGGAGGAAACAATTTCGATGTTTACCAAAAGCGATGTGTGTTGTGGCGACAATGTGGGCGAAGTAGAAGCAATAAAAGCTGCGACGTTGATCAGAGTTAAACAAGTTATGACAACATCATCGGCCAAACTGTATAAATTGCTGGAGTCTGAGGTTTCTAAAATTTCATAAATTATAGTTTTGAGTGGTTTACGCATCTGGCTGTCTCCTAAAAAAATAGCAATTAACGATCGCGCTTTACTACAGTCTAAGCAATTAGATTCAAAAAATTAAGCAGGACTTGCCCTAAAGCTGAAAATTTGGTGTCTTCAGAGAGGCTCTCATTGCGAAACTCAATATTTCTCAGGGAAAGTGGGTTGTTTGGGGCAACGGCGCTCTAGTAAAATTTAGAGTTAATCTGGAAAAAATTTCCAACTATTACTGGATTTGCAGGCAAAAATCATGAAGGTAGCCGTATTTAATACCAAATCCTACGATCGCACTTTTCTGACAGCAGCCAATGTCGGTGGTCAACACGACTTGGTTTTTTTTGAACCGCATCTGACCTTGGAAACCAGCGTTTTGGCTGCTGGATTTCCGGCCGTCTGCGCGTTCGTGAACGACTGCTTGGACGCGAAAACGCTCGGGGCGATCGCCGAAAAAGGCGTCCGCTTGCTGGCCCTGAGATCCGCCGGATTCAATCACGTCGATTTAGCAGCAGCGAAGGATTTAGATCTAACTCTGCTGCGAGTTCCGGCTTATTCTCCCTACGCAGTGGCCGAACACGCAGTCGCTCTGATTTTGTCCCTCAACCGCAAAATCCACCGGGCTTACAACCGCGTCCGCGAAGGCAATTTCGCCCTAGATGGCTTGTTGGGTTTTGACCTCCACGGCAAAACGGTGGGAATCGTCGGAACAGGCAGAATTGGCGCAATTACTGCCCAAATTCTGCACGGATTCGGGTGTCGCCTGCTGGGATACGATGTTTACCAAAACCCAGATTGCCTCGCCCTAGGCCTGGAATACGTCGCACTCCCGGAACTATTCGCCGCCTCTGATATTGTCAGTCTCCATTGTCCGCTGATACCGGAAACTTACCATTTGATCGGTGCAGAGGCGATCGAGCAAATGAAACCGGGGATGATGCTGATCAATACCAGCCGCGGTCAGTTGATTGACACTAAAGCTGTTACCAAAGCACTAAAGTCTGGTATAATTGGCTACCTCGGTTTAGATGTTTACGAACAAGAGACGGATCTGTTTTTTGAGGATTTGTCAAATCACGTTATTCAAGACGACGTTTTTCAGCGTTTGCTGACTTTCCCCAACGTCCTGATTACCGGACACCAAGCTTTCTTCACCGAGGAAGCTTTGAAAAATATCGCCGAAACCACGATCGGCAATATCACCGACTTTGAACAAGGACGCCCTTGCCCGAATCAAATCGACCTCGATCAAGTGAAAAAATGAGTCAAAAGACCGATTTGGCAGCGAAGGCAATTGTTTAAAATCAAGTCATATCGTTATTTTTGCTTGCAATTTGTGAAACTCTGCCTTAGTCTCATCAATTAGTCCCTGCAGCGCGGATGCTGTGCTAATTGCCGGACAATTATACTGGCAGCAATTCACAGCCTGCAATTTTACCTGACAACGGAGGAAGTATCCAATGACACAAGCTAACTTTTCGGACGAGACACAAACAATCACTGATGTCGTGACAGTAGATCTGGTGGAGGACAAACCGGGGGTCATGACTACAGTGACAACCACAGAAACACCGACCAGCCAGTTCCAAGATATTAAAGACCAAGTTATTACAATTTTGTCGGAACTTCCAGCCTATCTCTCTAATTTTTTTGCTGACTACCAAAAGCCCCTCATAACTGTTGGTTTAATTCTGGCAGGCGGTATTAGTATTAAGGTAATGCTGGGAGTTTTAGGTGCTCTTAATGATGTCCCTTTGGTAGCTCCAATTTTTGAGTTGATTGGCATGGGATATACGGGTTGGTTTGTTTACCGCTATCTGCTCAAGGCTTCTAATCGCCAAGAGTTGTTAACGGAAATTGATTCTTTAAAAGAACAAGTTGTAGGTAAAGATTCTTAAACGGATGTTGAAGGAAGAGGGAAGAGGGAAGTTCGGCAACGGATTATGTAACGGATGTAACGGATGTCAGGAAGAATGAAGAAAGAGGATTTTTCCCGCTCTCCCTTCTCCAAATCTCGTACTCCTCCCTCTCACCCTCTTCCCCTCTCCCACTCTCCCGCTCTCAATTTGGATGGCAAACTTGTTGCAAAGTGGCGGTAAAGTCGGGGTAGGAAATGGCAGCAGCTTCTGCCCGGTGAATGTTAGTAATACCTGTGGCATTGAGGGCTGCGATCGCCAAACTCATCGCTATTCTGTGGTCGGTGTAGCTGTCAACATCGGCGCCGGTCAAATGAGTTCCCCCGGTAATTTCTAAACCGTCGGGTAACTCGGAAATTTGGGCTCCCATGCGGTTGAGTTCTGCAGCAGTCACGGCCAGCCGATCGCTCTCTTTGACCCGCAACTCGGCCGCATCTCGAATTATTGTAGTACCCGATGCAAAGATTGCCGCTACTGCCAAAATCGGGATTTCGTCAATCAGTCGGGGAATTAAGTCGCCCGCAATGGTGCATCCCCGCAATTGGCCGGAACTCCGAACCAAAATATCCGCTACCGGTTCCCCAGCCGCCTCTCGCTGATTTTGCAGTTCAATGTCCGCACCCATCATCTCCAAAGCTTCCAAAATGCCTGTACGAGTTGGGTTAACGCCGACATTTTCGACTACGAGCTCGGAACCCGGGACGATCGCCCCAGCAACTAGCCAAAAAGCCGCCGAACTAATATCCCCCGGTACAATCACATTCTGCCCTTGCAGTTGTGTCGGCCCAGTAACTGTCACGCTGCAAGTTTCTGGATCGACGCTCAATTGGGCTCCAAACGCTCGCAGCATCCGCTCGCTGTGATCCCGCGACAGAGCGGGTTCTGTGACTGTAGTTTCTCCGCTTGCCATCAAACCGGCGAGCAATATGCAAGATTTAACTTGAGCCGAGGCGATCGGAGAATGGTAGTGAATCGGTTTTAACTGCTGTCCGAGTATCCCTAAAGGAGCTAAAGAATTACTTTTTCGGCCCCAAATTTGCGCTCCCATTTGTTGCAGCGGTTTAATGACGCGCGACATGGGGCGCGATCGCAAAGAACTGTCACCCGTTACCGCAAAAAAACGCCCCGGATGAGAGGCTAAAATTCCCAACATCAGCCGCATCGTTGTGCCGGAATTACCTGCATCCAAGACATCCACAGGCTCCTCTAACTCGCCAATTCCGACGCCCCGGACTGTCACCCGTTCCGCGTTGAGTTCAGAAACTTTGGCTCCCAGGAGCGAGAAACATTTAGCCGTGCTGCGGGGGTCTTCTCCTAGGAGTAGTCCCTCAATTGTCGTTTCACCTTGGGCGATCGCACCCAACATCAAAGCTCGGTGAGAAATCGACTTATCGCCCGGAACTCGAATCCTCCCGACCAGCGACAAGCCCGATGCCGGTTTTTGAATTCTTAAAGTTTGGCTTTTGTCAAGAAGCGTAGTAGTTATAATGTCAGCTTGCATTGAGATAAACTAGGATTGGATGGCGTTAGCTATCCTACCTTTTTCCCAGTCCTAAGTCAGTTGTCTTTTGTACGGCCTGCGGGTTTTTTCCCAATGTGTCCGGTTAACTTAAAGCCTGATAAAACTCGCCCAGAGACTCCGCTGTCAGTTATCGATGACACGGGAGTGCGGACGCAACGGCACGGATTTCACATTAATTTCACATTAATTTCACAAATATTATCCGTGTATATGCTTAGATTTCATGTCCAGCTCTGAGTTATCGACCAGATGATTGAATTTTGACTAAACAATTTTCGATTTTCGATTGCCAGTTGTAGATTTTTCATTTTTTTAAGCAAAAGCTCCGGAATTTGGAACCCAGCTAATCTAAAATCTAAAATCTAAAGCCTAAAATCTCAAATCTCAAACCGCCCGATCCACAACAACTCCTAAACTTTTATTTATGCTGACGCATCACCGCAAGCCTGTAAGTTTATCGCTCGTATCCACTGATTTACCATTGTGGTCAGTTGTTGAAACCGCTGGTACGCTTTATCAAAAAGACCGCGATCGCTTTCACTTGTTGTTGCATGAACCAGCCATCATCGATCGCCAATTTTCCGACGACTCCGACGCATCTGCCGAGCCAGTTACAATCTTGCCCCCAACTACAAAACCCCGGTTGCTCTGGCTAGAAGTTTCGCCCTATCGAGTCATTATGACGATGCAAGGAAACGGCAAATACAGTTACCGCCACTGCTGGGAACGAGGAATGTACGGCCTGAGCCGTTATTGGCTTCAGGGCGAATCGCTGGCGACTCCCGAACAGTTGCGACTCCGCAACTTCACTCGCAACTTGACGCTGACAGGAACGCCAGAACCGGAACACCTGCGGTTAGAATATGAGTTGTGGTCGGAGAAAGTGCAACTCGGTCGCTATATTTTGAATTTAGAAATTCATCACTAAATTGGGTAATTGCAAAGCGGTAGATAGTAGGTGAAGGCGACGCATTCCTCCAATTCATTCACCCCCCGTGGGTTGTTGGGGTTCGCGCGGCCATCTCAAAACTCAAAATTCTTAGCCTTTAGCGATCGCTCTTACAATAATTAATCAGTTTGCTAGTCAAAGCGTCTTGATTTGCGGCTGCTTGATTTGCCTGTTGGCCTGCTCTAATTATATCTGCTTGAGCTGTTTGGATTTGCTCTCGACCTTCTATACTTGTAGAAGCGAGATTGCCAGCCTGAAGACTTTTGCTTATGTCGCCGAGTGCTTGACTAATTTCCTGGAAGGATTTAACCGATGGCTCCTGAATTTCTTTCAGGGTTGGATCTGTTATTCGCAGAGCTTGAAGTTCATTCGCTATCAGGTTCAAATTTTTAGCTAAGTTGTCGGTCGTTGCAGCATCGTTGCTGTCTTTATCAACATCAATGAGAGCGTTGCCTTTGTTGACAATTTCAGTAAATTTAGTACACTGGACAGCTCGGCTCTCGCTGCAACTAATCGTCAGCGTACAGCAAGCAACAACTATCAGCAGGATGGCAATCTGTTTGCGAAAAAAGTACATGAACCCTCGGTTGAAAAAAAAGTAGATTCTGGGATTTTGTCGTAGAGTGCGTCACTCGATTTTCGATTTTCGATTTTCGATTTTCGATTTACTTGCGACATTGAATCAAAGGAGCTGGAACTTTGGTCTAAAATTAGGGATTGTCCACAAGGCGAGTGTACGCGGCACAGTATCCGTTTTTGGGTGTGTCAGCGGGCCGATCGATATATCGACTGTCGAGAAACTTTCGCGGCATTCAGACACACTCTACTAAGCTAAACTACGTACCTGTTTAGGAACTATGGTCAAAAACAGCAATAACCTAAAGAAGGGAAGCATTTGGGGATATCTTACCCTGCTTTTGCCTATTTCCTTGACGGCGGTTGCCAGTTTCGAGTCGGGAAGGATGTTTTGGGCGATCGCCACCACAGCGGGCGTTGCTTTGGCTTACAAGCTCTATCAGCAGCAGCAAAAAAATAAACTCGCTCATTTAGACTCGGTTTTCTATAAGTTGATCAAGGAAAATCAAGGGCGAGTTACGGCTTTGGATTTGGCGATGAATGCGAAACTCCCCGGAGAAAAGGTTCAAGAGTATCTCGACGAACGAGCCTCTGAGTTTGCCGCAGATTTTGAAGTGACGGAACAAGGCGGAATTTTGTATTATTTTCAAATAGCTCCACCTGTCAATCAAAGCGAAACAGCTAATGCGGGAATAGCTGTTCAAGAGCCTCCCACAAATCGGGAAAAAGCACAAGATAAAAAACCAAATTTATTCCCCATTGCTCAAACCAAGACTCCTGAAAAGCCCAAAATCTCTTTTACCCAGACGGAACTCTCCCGCAGGTTCAAAGTTCACGCAACTACGATCGGCAAGTGGAAACTTAAGCCGGAGTTTGCTCAGTGGAGCCGCGAAAAAGACCCGGAGGATCTCGCCTGGGAATATTCTACAGAAAACAAGCGATTTTATCCCAAAGATTGAGTGCCTCCGATATTTGCCAAAATATCTCAAGAAACCCGGTTTATACGACGCTCTGCGCTTAGTAACGAAGAATTTGGCAAGAAACCGGGTGTCTAAGAATTGAGCGCGTCTAGGACTGATTTTACTGCGGTTGACCGATCGACCTGTGTAGGTTATTTTAAGTAAAATCTTCTATAGTTGAGTTTGCCAAATAAAAATCGGTAAATTCGATCGTCCTATCTGTGACTTTTTTCTCCTATGTCCAAAACAACCTTGCGAGTGGTCGCCCGCCTCGTCGCCTTTCCCGACAAAGTAGCAGAACTTAAATCTCTTCTGCTGCTGAGCATTATGGAACCCACTCGCAAAGAAAAAGGCTGCATCAAATACGAACTCCTGCAAAATCAAGCCGATCCCACAGATTTTACGTTTGTTGAAGAGTGGGAAAGTGCAGATTTGCTCGAACTACATCTCGGTTCAACTCACATTCAAGACGCCGTGCAGAAATTAGACGGTTTGGCCGTTGGGCCTCCAGATATCCGTCGCTATGAATTGCTAGCTTAATCGGGTTTTTATAGCAATTTTATTAATGTTTGTGACACACTTTCGATCCCCCCTAACCCCCCCTTAAAAAAGGGGGGACAAGAATTCAGTTTAAATAAAAAAATCATGACATTAGCAACAATAAAACAGTTATTTATTTATCCAATAAAAGGGCTGACGCCACAAGAAATGTCGGAGTTTGCTTTAACCGCAGGACACGGAATTAAGGGCGATCGAGCTTTTGCCTTAATGTTTGCAGATAATCTTGAAGCTGCAAAGATGCCCGCCCAAAATATGCCTTGGATGAGCAAAAAAAATTTTGCTGTCCAAAACGATTGGCCTCTCTTAGCAGCTTTGGAATGTGATTATCAACCGGAAACGGCCGTTTTAACAGTCAAGCGTGAAGGAGTTGCAGTGTTATCAGCAGAAACGAACACAGCAGCGGGGCGCGATCGCATCGGCAGTTTTTTCACCGAATATTTGGCGGCAATTGAACCCACAAAAGAAGCGAGACACCCGCAGTTTGAACCTTTGCAATTAGTCGGTGACACCAGCGGCGAAACTCGTTATCCCGATCGAGAACCCGTACACATTTCTTTACTCAGTCAAGCCACATTAGACCAATTAACAGAAATCGCTGTTCAAAAGATTGATGTGGCCCGATTTCGCCCGAACATTGTGCTAGAAAATATGGCAGCTTGGTCAGAATTTGAGTTGATCGGAAAACAGTTTCAATTAGGCACAGCGCGCATAGAAGTTACAGCACGAATCGGTCGGTGTGTCAATATAGAAGTGAATCCAGAAACGGGCGATCGGGATATTTCCCTACTCAGTTTACTCCAAAAGGAATTCGGTCACGCACAAACAGGAGTTTTAGCCAAAATTATCAACAGCGGCACAGTTAAAATCGGGGATGTTTTGACTTCTGATTAATAAAAAGCAACATTAAGATTGTGAATGCTGCCTAACTTCCTCTACTGATAAACCGAGTGCTTCTGCCACTTGCTGTGTATTCAATCCCATTGCCAACAACCGAGGGATGGCATCCCGCCGTGCTTGGGCTTCTGCACTCAAAGCCTGCTCTGCTAAGGAAGCTCGTTCTGTACCTGTCAGCAGCAAATTGCCCTCGCTGTCCCACCACCGCAGCCACAGCATTGTCTGGTTTTGATAACTGCCTTGCCACAGTCCTAATTCTACGCCCATTGGCGCGATCGGATAATGAGCGCGATCGTTCGGAAGCAACTGCTGGTAAAACCCATTGTTCAGGCTGTAAACCTCCAGCCTGCCACTATTGATTTCATAGATGCCATAATACGGAATCCGCATGATCCGCTCATAGACCCAAAACTTCCCAGGTCTTGGTGCCGATTCGACTTCTGAGTACGATAGCGGCGTTGTGTCTCGCTCTTGTGAACCGTCTCCCGATGCGAACTCCAAAGCAATCATCGGAGCCATGAATTCCCGCCACAGCACGTAAGAGCGACGAATCTGATTTCCTAATGTTGGTGGCACGTTGGACACGTAGAACCAATCAGGAGCTTCTGCTCCCTTTTCAAGCGGGTCTGTTTCTCGCCAATAGATGCCACAGTCTTGCCCTATAGCATATTGCCCATCGGGATGAAGCCCTTGCAATACCGACCCGATAGAATCAGTCAAAATAATGCTCTGGGGATGCTCCTGAAAATTCTTCACAAAAGTGCCGTCTTCCTCTGGCAGTTGAGTGTGGTCGGGGAAGGGAGAGGGAAGGACAATCTTTTCGGTTGCCGGGGTCATGCTACCTCTCAAGTATTGCAGCTTACCTGAATATCTTAACTCATCCTTCTTGCGGCACCCTCACCTTATTACCAATCAAGTTCAGAAAACTCGTTCCAAAATGTTGAACCTCCAAAAAATTAGCATAAGCAGGAGTTGACTTGTAAACTCTAAAAGTCCGCATAATTCCTAAAGTTGCCGCGCTTTCCAGCGGGCCGATAAAGCTAGTATCCCTGTCCAAAAAATGAGACTGCTTAGCCCAGTGTGCCATCTGTTCCGCATTCAAAAAATAGCAGCCGGAATGAGGATTTAAGGCCCGCTCAAAAGCGACTGTTTGTTCCATGATTTTTCCCATTAACTGCCGCTGCTCCTCTACATTTTGAAACGGAGAAGTCGCTGAGTCTGCTAAATCCCCATCAACATATGCTTTAAAAACCGCGCCTTTAGGCGCTATTTCATAGCGATTAGGTTGCAGCAAATTTCCATTTCCCCCGTGATGCGTAAACCACTTTAATTTACTAAAAAACCACGGATCATGCAGCACTAAATCATCTTCCAAATAACAGAAATAATCGTATTTGTTAAGACACGCTCGCAAAACTGCTTGACACTCAAACCCCAACAGCAGCGGTTCACATTTTGTAGCGTGGTGCATAAAACATCTGGGCTGCACTGGGAGTTGAGGCAACAGATGATAACCTTGAGTAGTGCAAACAACAATGTCAATTTCGTGCTGTTGAGATTGATTTGCGGGGATAGTTGCACATTCGCTAATGTCAATCATGGACTGAGATTTGCCGTACAAAGCTTGCAGCGAGGTCACGCAAGCGGTTAAAGCATTTAGTCGTGGTTGCGGATCATTTCGCTGGGAAGCGTGTTTCCCGTCGCCGCTGGGATTGTAAAAGTGAGCAATAGTGAAGAGAATTCGCATTGGTGTGGAGTAACAATTAGAAATTAAACAATAAAACAGAACGATCGCACAATAACCCTATAAATCTTACCGCACTTAGTCACCAAATAACTCCGGCAGACGATCGCGCAACTCAGCATTTAAACGTGGCAACTCGTCCCGCATCTGTAAGTACCAATCTCGCCGCTGCCGGTAGTGCCCGCACAGCAAGCGGTTGTCCCGCACCCATTCGTAAGCATTCGCGGCTATTTTTCGGCGCATAGAAGTGTCTGAAATCAGCGAATTTAGTTTGGTTTCAAACTCTTTTTCATATCTATAAATCAATCCGGTTTCACCTTCGACAATCGAATGTTCGTAAACAGTGGGACTCGCCAGTACCGCTACTCCCCGCGCTGCACATTCAATAAATTTTAAGTCGGATTTCATTTCGTTAACCGGGTTGGAAACGAGCGGTAACAGAGCGATATCGCAACTGTACATGATTTCTTGATACCGTTCGTAACTGCAAAAGGGTTCAAATTCTTTTTGTTGTATTTTCAATGATTCAAAAAATTTGCTATCGTGAATTACTTTAACTCGAATCCGGTGCTTGTGTGCAACTAAAACTCGATTTAGCGCTGCCATAATCGGCTGCCAATCTTTTTCGCGGTTGAGCGCACCAAAAAAGATTGTGACTGTATCTTCTGCCGGATAAATTCGCGGCGGAGGTAGATAAGCTAATTGATTGGGAAATACGGCAACATTGGGATTGTAGTGCCGCAAAATTTTTGCTAGCGGTTCTGTAGAAGTTTGAACACAGTGACAGCCGCGATAGCTGAGGTAATTATTGTCTGCGTATTCGCGGCGACGGATGGGATTGTCGTCAATTTCAGCTACTATTAAATAGCCTTGTTGCAGCAGTTCTTTGAGTTTGGGAATATAGGCGGGATATTGCATGATTGTCCGCTGCCAGATGAAGACTTTTTCTTCTCCAGACAGGGGCGGAATTAATTCTGCTGTTTTGACGTGGGATACCGTGCGGACACCGGGAATTGTGGCGCTAAATTTGTCCGGTTCCAAAACTCGCACGCGATCGCACCCTGTAGGAGCCATAATGATAGTTTGAATCAGCAGTCTGCGGGCAGGTACGGTCGATTTGGTCGATCGCACGATATAATGTTCAGCACCTGTTTCCGTAGCAAAGCTGCTCGATGTTAGCTCTAAAGCCTTTACCATTGGATGCAGTAATTCCTGAAAGTGGACAAAATTTTCCGTTTTGTGTCCCTTCCCTTGAAATTCATAAACCTGCAATCCGGCCTGAGCAAATAGTGATTTAATACTTTCTAGGGTAAACCAGTGCTGCATCTTACTGTCGGGATTCTCCCACTGTCCCCGCAACAGATTGACAATCCGCCGCCAGTATTGAACATTAGGGATTCTGGCGAGAATTTGCCCCTCTGGATTCAGTAAACCACTGTACTGCTTGAGCACTTCCCAGGGATTTTTGAGGTAGGGTAGCAAGTCACCAAAAACCAAACAATCGACGGTTCCTGGGGCGATGTCGAAACTTTCGAGGGCAATTTCTTCAATATCAGCTACCGTCACCCAGTTTAGCCGATCGACTGCAATTTTAGCTTTTTCTCGATCGCATTCAATGCCAATATACTGACAATGGGGATTGATCAGCTTGTACTCTTGGCCCGTCGAGCCCGTACCGCAGCCAATTTCAACAATGACTTTAGCATCCGGCGGTAGCAGCTTCAAGAAGTCGTGGTTGACGCGATCAATCACTTTCTCTAAAATTCCTGATTAGTTGATCGTAAAATAAAACAGAGCCACCCATGCCGACAGACAACCAGCCGAAGGTTAGCATTGCGATGCCAGTATACAATGGCGATCGGCACATTTGTCAAGCACCCAGTTTTCTGTTGCCAACTCTTTCTCTTCCCTCTCTTCTCTTCCTCTGCGTTCTCTGCGCCCTCTGCGGTTCATTTAATCTTATTCACCCATCCTACAAGGATTGCTATATCTTAGCAAATATTGAGCAAACTTATAATTTATTCTCAACCCATATCCTCATTTAGCGCGATTGAGGATATCCATTAATTCTGTTTTTTCCCCAAAAATTAACCTAACAATTTACTGAATACATTATCAACTATGAACCATAATCTAGGAATGAACATCGCCGGCTACATCAGCGGCGAATTTGGCATAGGAGAAGGTGTCCGAGCCAACATCAGAGCCGCAGAAGCCGCCAACATTCCCTTCGTTATCAACAATTTTACCCGCAGTCCCCACCGCAAACAAGACACCACCTATCAAAATTTTAGTCAAGACAATCCCCATCCCGTAAACTTAATTCAAGTCAACGCCGATGAAGTTGCAACCTTTATCAAACATAAAGGTTCCAGCTATTTTGACAACAAATACAATATCGGCTTTTGGGCCTGGGAACTTCCCGCATTTCCCCCAGCATGGCAGCCAGCATTTAATCACTTTCACGAAATATGGACTTATAGCAACTATTGCGCCGAGGCAATTTCCGCAGTCTCGCCAATTCCCGTTATCAAAATCATGCCCAGTATTGCTCTTCCCGCAGCTTCCCTTAACAGAGAATCACTGAATTTACCTAAAGATAAATTTATTTTCTTGTTTGTCTTCGACTTTTCCAGCCGTATCGAGCGCAAAAATCCTTTAGCCACAATTCAAGCATTTAAACAAGCTTTTGGCGAAGATGAGCGCGTATTATTGATTGTCAAATCTTCTAATTCCAACAAATTTCCCGATGCTCAAGCATCCTTAAACTCAGCCCTAGGACAGAATTCAAATATCAAACACCTAGACGGGTATTTGTCCAAAGATGAAATTAAGGGTTTGCTGTACAATTGCGACTGTTATCTATCCCTGCACCGCTGCGAAGGATTTGGCTTAACAATGGCTGAAGCCATGTTTTACGGCAAACCCGTAATTGCCACCGGCTATTCATCAAATACAGAATTTATGAATGTCGGCAACAGCTATTTAGTCAAATATAAGTTAATCCCAATTGAGAAAGATTGCGGGCCTTACAAAAAAGGCAATGTTTGGGCCCAAGCGGATGTCGAACACGCTGCTGATTTAATGCGTCATGTCTTCAACAATTACCGGGAAGCTCAACAAGTGGGAGCGATAGCTGCTGAGGAAATTAAGACTTTACTTAACCCGCAAGTTACAGGGAAGAAAATTAGAAAACGTCTCGAATATATTGCCGAGATTACCGATAACTTTCAAAGCATACCTCTGTCAGGAACAGCCAAAGCGAAGTCTGCCAAAATAAGGGCTAACTTGCCACCAGCACAGCAACAAAGTCAATCAAAAGCAGAACTGCTAAACGGACAGCCGAAGGTTAGCATTTGCATTCCGACATACAACGGAGAAGCATTTATTGGAGAAGCAATCAAAAGTGCTTTGGCCCAAACCTACCCTAACATAGAACTGATTATATCCGACGACGGCTCCACAGACCGCACAATTGCGATCGCCCAATCATTCCAATCAGAAACCTCAGTCGATTTCCGCATCATACTGCACCGCAACTACGGCTTATCACAAAACTGGAATTTTTGCATCTCTCAAGCAACAGGTGAATACATTAAATTTCTATTTCAAGACGACTTGCTCGCACCAGAATGTATTGAGAAAATGGTCGCACTCGCCCAAGAGAATCCCAGAATAGGTATGGTTTTCTCCCCGCGCGGCATCACCATAGCTGACAATGAATCTAACCCGATTTTGCGCGGAGCTTCCCAATCAATTAAAGATTTGCATAAAAGTTGGTCGAATTTAAAATCTATTCAGCCAGGAAAAGAATTACTCGCAGATACTAAATGCTTGAACAACCCGATAAACAAAATTGGCGAACCGAGTACCGTCTTAATTGCCGCGCGAGTATTTACAGAAATAGGATTATTTGATTCGGGATTATCTCAGTATGTAGACTTAGATATGTGGTGGCGGATCATGGGGAACTATCACATCGGATTTGTAGATGAAAAACTGTCCTCCCTGCGGATTCATCCCGAACAACAAACTTGGAAAAACTTCGCTGCTGGGGAAAATCATAAGGATGTAGTAAGATTTTACAAAAAACTACTAAATAGTCCTGATTATAGTTTCCTGGATCAACAAATCAAACAGACAATCCGCCAAAAGCTGGCATTGAGAACCCAACCGAGTTTATCGGAATTGTCAGCACTGCTTGAGCAATACAATAAATTCCCCTCAAAACAGCCTCTTCTCGCGCTGCGCCCATACCGCCAACAGCTAGCTGAATATTGGCTAAATTTGCCATCGAGAAAATTAGAAAGTGCTTACTCGAAAGACATGGGGAAAGCTCACAAATTGCTACTAAATAGCGGTATCAAAAATGAAACTTTAACTGAGGAAGAACAAAGTTTTGTCCAGCAGTTATCCTCGAAACTTGCTGCTGAAGGAGGGGAAATTGCCGATAAGATGCCACATCTCCTCGCAGCGATGCTGTACCGCCACGCTTATCAGTTGCCACTTGAGTATAACAATGCAGCGATTCCCCAGTGGTTTTTTGACGACTTTTTGAAATTTATATTTCAGTCTCCCCGTTATTTTAAACAAAACGGGGAAGTAGAAAGGTACTCTGAATATTTCCAGCAGTTAATCAAGTACGTCGCAGCTAATATCGCCCGTTTTCCCGATTCAGAAGTTTGGCGTTATTTAGCGGCTTTCATTGCGAAAAATGTTAGATTCCAAGCTTTGTATTTGAGCAATGTCAATCTGCTCAATATATTGAGTCAGCGAGCTGATATTCTGGACTTTTATTTGAAAAATATCGGCTGTCAAATAGAATGGAATTTTCCTCCGATAGAACCTGAAAGAACTAAAATCCGAGTGGGGTTTTTGCTTAATAAAATTAGTGATGAATCCGAGACTCGTGCTGCAATTTCGAGTTTTGAAGATTTAGACAGAAGCAAATTTGAAATTATCGTGTACCATTTCCAGGTACAAGACGAGCGCCTGGGGAAATATTGCGAAAATTGCGCTGACAAACTGGTGCAACTGTCAGAAGATTTGCCAAATCAAGTCCGAGAAATGCGATCGCACGATTTAGATATTCTGCTAATCTGCACCAATACTACCGACACTTCTCAACCAAGCGCGCTGCTGTGCCTGCACCGATTAGCGCGGGTGCAAATAGCTACCGGTGCATCAAACCCCGCAACCACCGGAACCCGAAATATCGATTATTTCATTGCTGGAGATTTGACATTGCCCGCAGGTGCAGCAGCAGAGTATCGCGAAAAATTAATTACTTTAGAAGGGTCGGGAGTTTGTGTAAGCTATACTGTAGGATCAGCACCTGCCACAGTTGAACCGACTCGCAGGAGTTGGGGAGCCACCGACGAATCTGTAGTGTTCATGTCCGGCGCTCAAGCTTGGACAATTATCCCAGAATTGAGAGAAACTTGGGCAAAAATTATTGCTGCCGTACCGAATTCTATTTTAGTTTTGTATCCCTTTAGTTCCCGCAATGGAAACTATCCGACGGTGCCTTTTTACAACCAAATTCGATCGCTTTTTGCCCAATACGGTATTGACAAAAAGCGCTTAGTTGTGATTAAAGCGCTGCCATCTCGCGCCGATTGCATAAAATGTCTGGAATTGGCTGATATATATTTAGACTCCTATCCATACAGCAGTGGCTGCTCCTTAGCAGAACCCCTGTTGGTGGGGTTGCCTGTAGTGGTAAGAAAAGGGCAAACAACTCGATCGCGACAATCAGCCGCAGTGATCGAAGAACTGCTAATTCCGGAACTGGTAGCAGACAGCGAGAACTCTTATTTAGAGATGAGCACAGCACTGGGAACCAACCCAGAACTGCGTCGGCACTACCGCGATCGAATCCAGCAAAAAATGGCGGCAAACCCCAAATATCTCGACAGTCGCGCTTGCTCGACCCAACTCGAAACACTCTTTGAAAGACTATTCCGAGAGTGAAGGAAGAAGGAAGTTCAGCAACTAAGCAGTGTACGGGATTTAACGGATAGATGTTGAGGGAAGATTTTCCCACTCTCCCACTCTCGCATCCCGTTACCATTCTGAGACCCGCGGGGAACCCCTCGCTAGGCAGAGCGTCAAGAAATAGACAGCAATAGCGCTAGCCCACTGACGGTCTGCTATCATCGGGGAATCGAGGGGTTAGTGGTTGTCGCTCTTTTCCTGCCACAGCTAAATTAAAAGGGGAAGCGCAAGTCAGTTGGAGATAAAAAAATGACAGGACTTTTTCAAATAGGCGATAAATTACTGCAAGCTCAGGATATGCCATCGCTCCTGAAGCGTTATCAGTTGATGCCACAATTCTTGCGGGGTGTAATAGTAGACCAAGCGATCGCATCCTTTAGTTGCAGCGACGAAGAACGAAAATCCGCCGTCGAGAACTTTCTGGCACAACACCAACTGACAGCCCCCGAAGCCAAAGAAGCTTGGCTGCGCGGCCAAAATATGACGGAAGAAGAACTTCAAGAGATGGCCGTTAGGCCCTTGCTGATCGAAAAATTTAAGCAAGCCACTTGGAGACCTAAAGTAGATAATTATTTTTTAACCCGCAAAGCCAGCCTAGACCACGTAGTCTATTCCCTGGTACGCACCAAAAATCCAGCACTGGCAAACGAACTTTACTTTCGCATCCTCGAAGGGGAACAAACCTTTGCTGAAGTGGCCCGCGACTATTCCGAAGGGCCGGAGTCCAAGTCAGGCGGCTTGTTGGGTCCAGTACCCCTCAGCCAGCCCCACCCGGCAATCAGCAAACTTTTGTCCGTCAGCCAGCCAAATCAACTCTGGACGCCGCGTCCTCTGGCAGAATGGATGGTAATTATTCGACTAGAAAAGTTCATGCCGGCCCAGCTCGATGAATCGATGCGGCTGCACTTGATTAACGAACTCTTTGAAAGCTGGCTCGCCGAACAGATATCGCAAATAGGCCCGCTACAGCCCCTCTCCTCCGTGTCTTCAATATCATGACAATCAAGCAATTTGGTCAGGGGCCCCCGGATTTATCCGTGGAGACTTAAAAAAGCGTAGCATCCTGACAAAAACCCCCTGGATTCAATCTAAAATCTAAAATCTAAAATCTAAAATTGGATGACTTCTTCCGCTGTTTCCCTCTCCCAAATTCAGGATTTCCTAGCTCAAACACCTCCCTTTGACCGACTGTCAGAGACGGCTCTGACAGCCTTGGTGGCTAAATGCCAACTCCTCGGCTACCGGACGGGGCAACCCCTGTTTGAACGGGAAAAAATGCCGACTCAGGTGGCAATTATCTATCAAGGCCAGGCCCGGCTGCTGGGCTTTGACCAGCGCTCGCAACGCCACGTAAGTTTACGCTTGGTGCAGTCGAAGGAAATCCTGGGCTGGGCTGGCTTGCTCAGGGGAGTTCCCTGCGAAACGGCGATCGCCTCTACAGATGTGATCGCGATCGTCGTACCCGCCGAAGATTTCCTGAGCGTACTGGAAAAACAGCCGACATTTGGAGAAGCCTTTCGCGAACACTGTTCATTGAGCGAAGTATTTGAACTGTTGAGCCTGGAATTGCAGCGCCAAGCGGACGGCACTTCCAATCTCAAGGAACTCACCCTGCAAGCTTGGCAAGATGCGACAGTTGTCAACGTACCAAACGGCAACAAAAAAACTCAAGACATCGCCAAAGAGCTAGATGCCGATCGAATTTGGCTCGTCAGCAGCGGCGTCTTGGGCGACTTTCCCACCGGCAGCCGCTTCTCTGTGGAAAACGCAGCCAAATCCTTAAAAGTAGAAGGCCGCCTCGGCGCCCGCTTGGTCGGCTTCCGGGAACCCTCAGAACCCCAACCCGAAACAGACTCATTAAATGGCACGACAGAGACAGGAGGCTCTGGCCAGAAGCCACCCGGAACATTAATCGAGGTTATACCCGGCCCTGATCGCCCCCCAGAACCCACAAGCGGTCAACAAAAGGATGCGGGGAGATACCCAGTTTTCCGCGCCAAAGGGCAGATTGAGGCCCCGCTTGCTTGCTTCCAAATGTTGAGCAAGTATTTCGGCCTCAAGTTTCGTCGAGATATCATCCGCAAAGTTCTAGAAAATCAGTTAAAAACCGCCGGTTCTATCAGTATGCAAGCTTGCGGGGCGATCGCCCAAAGCATCGGCCTCACGCCCCAATTGGCGCAAGTGCCAGCAGAAGCCATCAACCGCATCAAAGCCCCCGTAATGATTAAATGGCAAGATAGCTTTGCCATTATTTACAGCATCACCGAGCAAGAATTGGTGATGGCCACGCCCGAACAGGGGTTGATGCGGAAGCGGATACCTCAGTTTAAAGAAATCTGGGGAGAATCAGGAGAAGTCCTGCTGCTGCAAGCTCCGCAAGTCGAACAAAAAGAGCAGTTCAGCTTCTGGTGGTTTGTGCCGGCCCTCATGGAACACAAGACAGTGTTTTTTGAGGTGTTGCTCGCTTCGTTTTTTGTACAGTTATTTGGTCTTGCCAACCCATTAATCAGCCAAATAATTATTGATAAAGTCTTAGGTCAGCGTAGCATTGACACCTTGGATGTTTTGGGTGCCTTTCTGTTAGGTGTTGCTCTGTTTGAAGGACTGCTCAACGGTTTGCGTACCTTTTTGTTTATAGACACCTCAAACCGCATCGATGTCAAATTGAGTGCAGAAGTCATCGACCACTTACTCCGGCTGCCCCAAAATTACTTTGACAATCGGCGTGTGGGAGATTTGGTCTACAAATTCAGCATGATGGGCCAGATTCGGGAATTCATGACGAGTACAGCTCTGACAGTGGTTCTCGATGCGGTATTTTCGGTGGTTTACGTCGCCGTGATGCTCTCTTACAGCGTGCAGCTAACGTTTGTATCTTTGGCAGTGGTACCGATACTGGGGCTGATGATTGTTCTAATCAATCCGCTGGTGCTGCGCCTGATCAAACAAAGAAATATGCGTTTTGCTGACTCTCAATCTTATCTAGTGGAAGTAGTCAGCGGGATTCAAACTGTTAAGGCTCAAAATATTGAATTGAAATCCCGATGGGAGTGGTCGAGCCGCTACGCAAAATACATTACAGCCAGTTTTAAAACAATTATCACGGGGACTACGGCCGGTACGATTAGCGCCTTTTTAAACCAGGTGGGTAACTTAGCTCAGTTGTGGGTGGGAGCTTATTTGGTACTGGGAAATGAGATTACTTTGGGTCAGTTGATTGCTTTCCGAATTATTTCCGGGAACGTGACTGGTTCGCTGCTGCGTTTTGTGAGCGTGTGGCAGAGTTTCCAAGAAGTCTCGATGTCGATCGATATGCTTAAGGATGTGGTCGATACTCCGACGGAAACCAGCGATGAAGACCGGAGCAATATCCCGCTGCCTGCAATTCAAGGGCAGGTTACTTATGAGGAGGTTTCCTTCCGGTTTCTAGAAAGCGGGGCACTGCAATTGGCTAATGTTAATTTGGACTTTCCCGCTGGCAGTTTTGTGGGAATTGTGGGGGGAAGCGGTTCCGGTAAAAGTACGGCGATGAAGCTGTTGCAGCGTCTTTATCCGCCGCTTTCGGGCCGGATTTTTATTGACGGGTACGACATTTCTAAGGTGGAACTTTACTCGCTCCGCAGCCAACTTGGGGTAGTGCTGCAAGATACTTTGCTGTTTAACTGTACTGTGCAGGAAAATATTGCTCTGAGCAATCCCGATGCGAGTACGGATGAGATTGTGCGAGCTGCGAAACTAGCGGTGGCTCACGATTTTATTATGGGCTTGCCTGCTGGCTACAATACGGTGGTGGGAGAGCGGGGTGCGTCGCTTTCTGGGGGTCAAAGGCAGCGTTTGGCGATCGCCCGCACGATTTTGCAAAACCCGAAACTGTTGATTTTGGACGAAGCTACAAGCGCCCTCGACTACCATTCCGAACGCCAAGTTTGCAATAACTTAGCAGAAGCTTTCGCCGGCCGCACGGTGTTTTTCATTACTCACCGCCTGACTACCATCCAAAACGCTGATGTAATTATTATGATGGATCAAGGTTCTGTAGTCGAGCGGGGAACTCATAAAGAATTAATGGCTCTTAAAGGGCGTTACTACTGCCTCTTCCAACAACAAGAGTCATCGAATACCTGATCTCTAACAACTCACAACTGATCACTAACGCTTAACAACTGAGAACTAACAAATGGCTATGAAATCGTTAATACTTTCTGAGCAACCAGTCATTCTCGAAAAACCAGCGATTTGGTCGCACTTGTTTTTGTGGATGATCATGCTGATGACCACTTCTGCTGTAGTTTGGGCTTATTTTGCTAGCGTAGAGCAAGCTGTCCCCGCTGTCGGTCAATTGGAACTCAAAGATGGTGCTAGAGACATCCAAGCACCTGCTACGGGCGCTGTGGTGAGACTTCACGTTGAAAATGGCGATCGTGTGGAAAAGAACCAGCCTCTGCTCACTTTCAACCCCCTTGCACCGAGTGCCGATTTAACATCGATTCAGAAAACTAAAGAAGCTCTGGAAAAGGAAAATAAATTTTACGAAGATGTTGTCAACGGCAAAATTCAAGGCCCTGTTCCTTCTAACCTAGAATCAACCATCAAGGACAGACAGAGCCTTACGGCACAAAATCAAGTGCTGCAAGCTTTGATTGACGAACTGTACCTCAACAGGGGAGCTAGCGGAAATTTTGATCCTGCCCAGCAAGGACTTTATGTTAATTATCGAAAGGAATTTCTGTCTCGCGTAGCCGCTGCCCAAGGGCAAGTTCAGGAGTTGGAACAACAACTGAAGCAAGCTCAGGATGCTGAGAAAGCCGCCGGCGATCAAATGATAGTCGCACAGCAACAATTTGGTTTTGCCCAGAACAAATTAAATTATGCCCAGCAGCAGTTAGATTCATCGAAAGAGCAAGTAAAATCGGCCCAGGCCCAGAAAGATTTGGCCCAAGAACAGTTAGCGAAATCCCAACAAGTATTGAAGTCGAATCAAAACATTCTAGGCAGACTCGCCCCCCTGGTAGAGGAAGGAGCCATCGCTGAACTGCAAAAAGAACGTCAAGAGCAAGATGTTTTCAGAGGCCAAAGCGACGTTCTCAAACAGCAAGATCAAATCAAGCAGCGCGAAGGTGAAATCAACGCTCGCAAAGGCGAAATTAACACGCGCCTCAGTGAAATCAATACCAGCCGAGGCGAAATGAACGCGCGTCAAGGTGAGATCCAAAAAATTAGTGCTGACATACAGCGCCAGCAAGGAGAGCAAGCACGCATTCAGGAGTCGATCGCCCGCGCCCAAGAACAGTTAAAAAACACCAAGGATGCCTGGGCGAGAGAACTTTATACCAAAATTGCTGAAAACGAGAAACAAATTGCCAGCAGCGATTCTCAGCTAAGCCGCTTCAAAGTGGAAAACCTGAAAAAGTTGTCCGAGGTGAACGCTCAGCTAGAAAAGGCTCAACAAAACCGCGACACTCAAGTTCTGAAAGCTCCTGTATCGGGGGTAATCTTTGATTTGAAGCCTTCTACGAAGGAGAAAGCTAAGTTGGATATGGCGAAAGATCCGATCTGCCAATCCATTATTAATTCCGTGCTGAAACCGGGCGAACCGCGCCCAGCACGCTGCGAAGAAGCTTATTACGAAGCGCAGCAAACCGAAAAGCTGCTCAAAGTTTTGGATGACGACAACGGTCTGGAAGCAGTTGTTTACCTGGAAAACAGCAATGTGGCTCTGGTATTGGATGCTTTGAGACAGAAGCGGGCAAAATTGGAGCCGTATCACGGCAAGCAATTAGACGGAGAAAAGATTGACTGCGAAACAGGTAAAATTTGCGTTTGTCCAGAGAAGGAAATTAACAGAGAGAAACTGGGTTTGACGAAATACCAATGCGTTCCTGTGGAAGTGAATGTAGAAGCTTTCCCGGCGATGGAGTTTGGTACTGCTGAGGGTGAAGTGATAGAGATTAGCAGCGATGCTGAGCCTCCTACTGAACTGCGGAAATACTATGCTTTCAAAACCAAAATTAAGCTCAAAAATCAGAAGTTTGTTTTGAACAAGGACAAGGCAAATGAAGTGGAGGTTAACTTGCAGTCGGGAATGTCCGTGAGTTCTAATATCAATATCGGCAAGCGGACTGTTTTGCAGATGTTTATCAACCGATTTACTGGGAAAATGGATACGTTCAAGACTATTAAGTAATTCGGTTAACGGCTATAAAGAAGTAGGGTGCGCCTAGCGCACCTTACCGCTATAAGTAAATACAACGTCCTTGATAAAATTAGGTGGTTAAAACCCCTCAAAAGTTAAACTTTCGTTGGCTGCTAGACTCAGCTTAGCCGAACGTCCTTCGGTGACTAAAAAATAAATGGTATTTAAGCCGGGTTGATATAAAATGGTGATGGCAATCGGTGCGATCGCACATTGATGAAAAAATTAATCTTATTTACTCTATATCTGATTCCTGTTCTCTTATTAATCGGATTTGTATCGAATTTTAGCGTTAACGTTCCCGTTGATGACGAGTGGAGGTTAGCTAGCCTTTTTGAAAAAATAGCTGCGGGAAATGTAACTTTTAACGATTTTTGGGCTTTGCACAGCAACCACCGCATACTTTTCCCTAAAATAATTATTGCGGTGCTGGCTTTTGCTTCCCGATGGAATATTAATTATCAGTTGTGTCTCAGCATAGGTTTGGCGGCGATAACTTTTATCGCTATGTACAAGTTGTCCTCGATGCAAGTTAAGAATATCGCGGATGATTTGTGGCATTTAGCTAATATTTTAACTTGTATTTGGCTTCTCTCTCTAGTTCAGCACGAAAACTGGCTCTGGGGATTTCAATTAGCTTGGTTTTTCGTAAATTTTTGTTTTGTAGCTGCGGTTTATGCGCTGTTTTCCAATCACAAATTATTGCCTAATATTAGAATCTCTATTGCTGCTGTATTCTGCTTTGTTGCGAGTTTTTCGCTGGCTCAAGGCTTGCTGTCTTGGTTGGCTGCGATTCCGGCTGTGGTGGCTTTGGAGGGAAATGCAGCGCAGAAACGAAAAAGAGCGATCGCATGGATGCTGCTGTTTGCGACAACTTGTGCTGTTTACTCAATTGATTATCATCCGACTCGCAAAGCAAGTATTATTTCATTGTTGAATAAGCCGTTTGTGGTGATTGATTACTTTTTGAGTCTGTTGGGTTCGCCAATTGTGCGATCGCCTGGAATTTCAGCATTGGTTGGATTGCTAATATTTGCAACTTTCTTATTTTTTGGATTCCACTTTGGGAGAAAGATTACCGAGCATCGTCAGGCTTTACCTTGGCTGTCAATAGGTTTGTTTTCGGTTTTATCGGCTCTGTTTATTACGGCTGGTAGGGCAGAATTTGGGGCGATTCAGGCGCTCGAATCGTCGAGATATACGACTAATTCGATTTTGCTGTTAATAGCTTTGGTTCAGCTCGGTCAATTGTTTGTCCGAGGTAAGATTTCTACCATAAATCGCACCTATAAATTTGTTTATCGGGTGTTAGCAGGGCTGTTAATTGGGATAATTATTGTTAACTCTCAGCAGGCGATCGCCCAAACTAGATCGGCACTTCTTTATAAACAAGGTGCTCAAGATTGTTTACAGTTAATCAACTATCTGCAACCATCGGATTTTTTTAAGAATTCGCCGGAAAGCTGTTTGAGGGTGCTGAGCAAAAAAACTTGGCTGGTGAGAGAAGGCGCTGCAATAATCGACAAAATAGGTTGGATCAAGTTCGCAAAAAATGTAGAGTTTATTTCTAATACCGAGAAAGTTTACGGTTATTTAGACAAACCTCAAACTAGCGATAAATCCTTGACTGTTAAGCAAAATGATGCTGTCAAGGCTGCTGGTTGGGCGGTTTTGCCAGGAAATTTGAAACAACCAAATATTGTACTGCTATCTGTCGGCGATAAACAATCTTTTTTTGCTAACGCTTATGTAAATTTGGACAGTCCCGACATTGCTGAGAGTTTAAAATCTGAGTTATACAATAATGCCAGGTGGGCTGTTGATTTGTCGGATAATAATTTGCCGATCGCCCAAACGGAAATTAAAGCTTGGGTGTATAATCCTGTTGACAACCAGTTTGTCCAGTTGCGCGGAGGATGAGGAGTGAAAATTTCTGTGATTATACCAGCCCACAATGAGGAGGGCTGTTTGTACGGTACTGTGCGGGCGATCGCCCAGACGCTCGATTTAGAAGGCATTCCGCACGAAATTTTGATTGTGAATGACAATAGTGTCGATCGAACTCTTGATATTTGCCAGGAGTTGTCAGAGACTTTTCCCACAGTTAGATACATCAACAATCAACCTCCGAATGGTTTCGGATTTGCTGTGCGCCGGGGATTGGCGGAATTTGACGGAGATGCTGTGGCAATTGTGATGGCGGATGCTTCCGACGATCCGATGGATTTGGTAGCAGGATACCGCAAGTTGCAAGAAGGATATGATTGCGTTTTCGGTTCCCGCTTTATCAAAGGTGGCTTTATAGTTGATTATCCCATTCACAAGTTAGCAATTAACCGCTTAGCAAACTGGTTTGTCAAAAGTATTTTCGGCCTGCGCTACAGCGATGTCACCAATGCTTTTAAAATTTACCGCAGAGAAGTAATTGAAGGCGTACAACCGATTTTGAGTCATCATTTTAATTTGACAGTAGAACTGCCTTTAAAAGCAATTGTTCGGGGTTTTTCCTATACGGTGATTCCTCTGAGGTGGTACAATCGGACTGCTGGTATTTCTAAGCTGAAAATCAAAGAGATGGGCAGTCGATATTTGTTTATTGTCTTGTATGTCTGGCTGGAAAAACATCTGTCTCGCGGCGACTACCACCGGACTAGAAAGATAGCAAAGTTGAAAGTGAATGCCTGATAAAATTTTAATTGTTGGTGGTGCGGGTTTTATCGGCAGTTGTTTGGCAATTGGCCTGAAGAAACTGCACCCGGAATGGCAAATAATTTGTTTAGATAACCTGCGTCGCCGGGGATCGGAATTGAATCTGCCTCGGCTTAAAAATTGCGGAATTCAGTTTGTTTACGGGGATATTCGCACAGCGGCAGATTTAGATCCAGTTGCACTCAATGCTGACTGCATTATAGATTGTGCTGCGGAACCTTCTGTGCTGGCTGGTTTTAGTTCGCCACAGTACGTTTTGCAGACGAATTTACTGGGCACTGTGAATGTTTTGGAGTTGGCGAGACAAACGGGTGCGAGTTTGCTGTTTTTGTCTACGAGTCGGGTTTATCCGATCGCCAGTGTCAAGTCTGTTAAGCTGTTAGAGTTGCCGAATAGATTTGCGATCGCCCCTGAGCAAACTTTACCCGGTATATCCGAGTTGGGCATATCAGAAGACTTCCCATTAAAAGGACACCGTTCACTTTACGGAGCAACTAAATTAGCTTCGGAATTGCTGATTGAGGAATACAGGGAAGCATACAATGTGCCGGCAATTATTAACCGCTGCGGGTTAATTACGGGTGCTTGGCAAATGGGTAAAGTCGATCAGGGAGTTTGTGGTTTGTGGGTGGCGGCTCACTATTTTCAAAAGTCGCTGAGTTATATCGGTTTTGGCGGCAGCGGGAAGCAAGTTAGGGATTTACTGCACGTTGAAGATTTGTTGAGGTTAGTTAATTATCAGTTAGAAAATTTTGCCAAATTTGATGGTGAAGTTTTTAATGTTGGCGGCGGTGTGAGCAACAGTCTTTCATTGGTTGAGACAACTGATTTGTGCCAAAAGATTACCGGGAAATCGATTTCAATTAATCCTGTTTTGGAGGAACGCGCGGGGGATATTCCGATTTTTATTAGTGATTCTTCTAGGGTGATGGAGAAAACAGGATGGCGGCCTGTTATTGGGCCGGAAGCAGCTTTGCAGGATATTTATAATTGGATTGCTGCTAATGAGGTGGTTTTAAGTTCGATTTTGTAGGGATTTTTTGCACAGTAGATGTTTTGTGGAATTAGGTAATAAAACCATTTCTTCTGTAATATTGAAACGGCACTGCCGTGTCCGGCATTAGGGCACGGCGCCGTGCCCATTGGTGTCAACTTAAGACTGAAATCCTTGATAAATATCGGTTTTACCTGAGTCGAGATCCCCCTAAATCCCCCTTAAGAAGCTATGCTTTATAAGGATCTTTCTTAACAAGAAAGTTGACAAAAATAAACATCTATGCTGTTAAACGATCGGGTGATTGCCCAGGAGTCAGGTTAAAATGATCGAGCAATGGGTAAGACAAGAATTAGAAAAAACTGACTTAGGAGATCCAA